>JBGSTE010000436.1:0-5512 GCA_041736655.1 Phycisphaeraceae bacterium
GCCGAGCGACCCCGCCGTCGCCGATGCCCGCAGCTTTGTCTATTGCCCCGGCGGCGCGTACGATCGCTCGCCCTGCGGCACCGGCACCAGCGCAACCGTCGCGTGCCTGGCCGCTGACGGAAAGCTCAAGGCGGGCGATACCTTCCGACAGCAGAGCGTCATCGGCAGCGTGTTTCATGCCAGCTATCAACGCATCGATGACAAACGCATCAAGCCGACGATCAGGGGGTCAGCCTACATCACCGCCGACGCAACGCTGATCATCGACCCGCGCGACGCGTTTGCGCATGGCATTGTGCTGTGATTACGAGCTCCTGACACAATGATCAGGGGGACAGGCATTCCTGCCTGTCAACAGGCCAAAGGGCTGATATTGAAGGGGATTTCGGCCTCGCCGAACGACAGGCAGGAATGCCTGTCCCCCTTCTGCTAAACGCTTTAAATGATTTGTATCTCTGAAAGGCTTACGTCACCGCGCGTACTGCCGCAGCTCTTCCGCGATTTTTTCGCAGTACGGGATATATCGCTCGCCAAATCGCTTGGTGTTCTGCAGCATCGTGATGAGCCAGTAGACCCTGCAGCGTCGGCGGTAGCCGGGGTCGATGCGGTGCATCTGGCCGTAGACATCGAAGAAGGTCTTGCCCGCAGTGCCAAAGAGCTGGAGGTAGGCCAGTTCGTATTCGGGGTCGGCGAAGCTGGCCTGGCCGTCGATGAAGGCGAGGATGCGTGGCTGGTCGGGGTGGGCGTCGTCGAGGAGGATGTTGTTGGCCCAGAGGTCGCCGTGGATGAGTGTGGGCTTGGGCTTGTGGTCCAGCCAGTGGTGCAGGTGCCGTGCGACGTGGTCGAGTACCTGGCGTGAGGCTGAGGGCAGCGCGGCGCGGGTCTGCTCGATGGTGCGCTGGGCCGTTGGGCCAAAGACATCCAGCCAGTTGTCGTGGGTCTGCTCGCCGATAGCGGGGCCGAAGCGCTCGGCCTTGTGTCGGTGCAGCTCGGCGACGGCGGCGGCCAGTTCGGCCTGGAAGACATCCTTACCCCGGGCCGACAAGCCGGCGGACTCGAGGGTCGTGCCCTTGATCTTCTGCATGATGAGCATCGCGCCGTCAAAGCCCCCGTCGTCTTCGATACACGCCAACGGCTCGGGCACGGGGAAGTGCGTGTTCACACGGAAATAACGCAGCGACGCCATCTCGCTGGTGAAGCTGTCGGCGGCACCGCGGTCGTGGATCTTGGCGACCACCGAGCCGGGCTCGCGGTCGAGCACGAATTCGAGCACGCGGTTGATGCTCCCGCCGTAGAGCTTGCGGACGTCGACGACCTTGACCAGCGGGTTGACGTGCCGGCGCAAGAGGTCCGTGGCCAGGCGCGGGGTGACAAACTCACCGCGTTGGGACATGCCGCGGTTGTAGTTGATGGCCATGACCTTCTCACCTTTGTTGCCGGGGAAGTCCGGCCCAGGAGAGTCCCCAATCCCGACTTACACAACAAAACCCGCGCTGTCGCGCGGGTTCTGTTCCGATGGAGCTGAGCGGGATCGAACCGCTGACCTTCTGCATGCCATGCAGACGCTCTCCCAGCTGAGCTACAGCCCCGATTTGAAGTCCTAGATCATATCTCACCTCCGGCCTGCCCGCAAGCGGAGCAGGCAACACGCCCGGACTCACCCGCCTGGCCAACCGGGCGACTGCGACGACACGCACGGTTATGCTATAGTCACCCCCATGACCCGGAGCGCAACCGCATTGCCCCTTCAAGATCAACTGTTTGCCTATTTCGAACTGGACCAGCGCGTCCGCGCGATGCGCGCCCGGCTTGACGCGGCGCTGCGACGCAAGACCGCGCAGGAGCGCAAGCTCGCCCAGCTCAAGCAGGCGGCCGACGAACTGAACACGCAGGTCCGCACCGTGCAGGCCCGCGCCATGACGCTCGAAAAAGAAGCCGCCTCGATCGACCAGCGCATCAACACCCAGCGCGAGAAGATGAACAGCGTCACGAGCAACAAGGAATACTCCGCCCTGCTCGTAGAGGTCAACACGCTCAAGGCGGACAAGTCCAAGATCGACGACGCCCAACTGGATCTGATGGGCAAGATCGAGAAGCTCAAGGCCGAAGCAGGCGAAGTCAACGAGCGCGTCGCGTCGCAACAGAAGCTGGTCGACGGCGCGACACAGGAAGCGAGTGAAGCCCAGACCGAGGTCGGCGGCAAACTCACCGAACTCACCGCCGATCGCGACGCGGCGGCCAAGCCCTTGAGCGATGACATCCGCAAGACGTTCGACCGGCTGTCGGACACCTACGACGGCGAGGCGATGGCCGAGATCAGCGAACAGGACCGCCGACGCAGGGAGTACACCTGCGGCGGCTGCTTCACCCTGCTGCCGGTCGAGTCGGTCAACGCGCTGATCACCAAGCCCGACCAGATCACCGCCTGCGGCACCTGCCAGCGCATCCTCTACGTCGGCCAGGAACTGCGGCAGTCGCTAGCAGACGCGAAGTCGTAATACCGGCTGAATCACACCATGCAAGCCCTCATCCACATCGACGGCGGAGCGCGAGGAAACCCCGGCCCCGCCGCCGCCGGCATCTCGATCACCACGCCCGACGGCAGCGAAGCCATCCACGAAGCGGGCTACTGGCTCGGTGAACTCACGAACAACGAGGCGGAGTACCAGGGCCTGCTGCACGCGCTGGCCCAGGCCAAGGCGCTGGGCTTTGAGTCGGTGCACATCCGCAGCGACTCGGAGCTGATGGTCAAGCAGATCAAGGGCGAGTACCGCGTCAAGGCCGACAACCTCAAGCCGTTGTTCGCAACGGCTCGTGAACGCTTGACCGGTTTTTCCAAGTGGTCTATCGAGCACGTTCGACGCGAGAAAAACAAGCGAGCCGACCAGTTGGCCAATCTCGCGATGGATGCCAGGCGGGATGTCATTCAGACCACATCCATTGAATAAGCTTGCAGGTGGGATGGGCGTCCCGCCCGTCATTCATTGTCAGCGGCTTTGTGACGGGCGGGACGCCCATCCCACCTTTCTTTCGTTTGATTGCAACAACACGCTCTGGCAGACTATCCTTTCAACACACACCCCAGGAGGCCTTGCATGCCACGACCCGTCACACTCTTCACCGGCCAGTGGGCCGACCTGCCCTTTGAAGTCATGTGCCAGAAGGCCGACGAGTTCGGTTATGACGGCCTGGAGCTCGCCTGCTGGGGCGACCACTTCGACGTCGAACAGGCCGCCACCAGCGATAAGTATTGCAAAGACCGCTGGCAGGTCCTCAGCGACCACGGCCTGACCGCCTACGCGATCTCGATGCACCTGGTCGGCCAGGCGGTGTGCGACCTCATTGATGAGCGTCACAAGTCGATCCTCCCGCCGGAGGTCTGGGGCGATGGCGATCCCGAAGGCGTCCGCACCCGCGCGCAGAAGCAGATGATCAAGGCGGGTAAGGCCGCCCGACGCTTCATGAACAACAAGCCCGGCCGAGGCAAGAAAAAGGGCGCGGCCGGCGACGACTTCCCCGCGGTCGTCAACGGGTTCACCGGCAGCAGCATCTGGCACGCGATCTACGCCTTCCCGCCAACGGACCAGAAATACTGGGACAAGGGCTTCGCCGATTTTGCCAAGCGATTCAAGCCGATCCTTGATGCGTTTGACAAGGAAGACGTGAACTTCGCGCTGGAGGTGCACCCGACGGAGATCGCGTTTGATATCGCTTCCGCGCAGCGCGCGATCGAAGCGGTCAAGGGCCACAAACGCTTTGGCTTTAACTACGACCCCTCGCACCTGGGCTATCAGGGCGTGGACTATGTGAAGTTCCTGTATACATTCAAGGACCGCATCTACCACTGCCACATGAAGGACGCGTGGTGGGGCCACGGCGACGGCACGGTCGGCGTCTTCGGCGGGCACACGACCTTCACCGACCCGCGCCGCTATTGGGACTTCCGCTCGCTGGGCCACGGCGACATCAACTTCGAAGAGATCATCGTCGCGCTCAACGACATCGGTTACGCCGGGCCGCTGAGCGTCGAGTGGGAGGACGGCCGAATGGACCGCGAGCACGGCGCGTCCGAGGCGTGCGAGTTTGTCCGAGCCGTCGACTTCCCACGCAGCGCGCTGGCGTTTGATGCGCAGTTTGATCAGTAAGATCAACCAAAACCATAGAATCAACGCGAAGCCCACGTTCTGCGAACGTGGGCTTTTGATTTCTCAGGCCTGCTGTAGCGGAATCGTTACCGGCAAGCGATAATGGAGATATGAATATGAGCCTTGTGATGGTCAACATGCTTGCTCAGGCGGGTACCGCTTCGCAGAACGCCACCGGCGATCCGCAGTGGATGGTCTACGCCATCATCGCCTTCGGCATGGCGCTGGCGCTGGTTGCGATGGAGGCGTTCATCCCCTCCGGCGGGGTGCTTGGCATCCTCGCGGGGATCGCGGCGGTGGCGGGCATCATCCTCTTCTTCCGCTTTGACACGATGTGGGGGATGGTGTCGATGGTGCTGACGCTGGTGTCCCTGCCGTTCGTGATCGCGGGGATGCTGTGGGTCTGGCCCAACACGCCCATCGGCAGGGCGCTGACACTCGAGGAGAGTCAGAAGCCCATGAATGAACCGGGCCGACCTGCGGATGCGGACGACGCCCAGACCATCGTCGTCGGACTCGAGGGCGAAGCAGTGACCGATCTTCGGCCGGTGGGGATGTGCCGGATCAAAGGCCGACGCATCGACTGCATCGCGCAGGCCGACCTGATTCGCGCCGGGACCCGGATCAAGGTGATCCGCGTCGAGGGCGCGACGGTGCGTGTGAAGGCGATTGAGTCGGATCAAGCTGGAACCGTTTGACAGATCAGCCGCCCATGGCTTCGACGCGCTGCGCGGGCGGATCGATCTCGGTGATGCGGACGCCGAAGTTCTCGTAGACCTTGACCGCTTCGCCCCGGCCGATCTGCTTGTTATTGATGAGCACCTCGAGGTCTTCGTCCGAGGACTTGCCCAGTTCGACGATCGACCCCGGGCCCAGGCCCAGCACCGTGTCGACCGAGACCCGCCGGGCACCGACGGTCACGATCAGCGGGACCTTGAGCTTGAGGATGGTCTGCAGGTCGGTGGGCATAAAAGGCTTATCGGCGCTTGGTGTAACGCGGGTTGAATAGGCCTTCCATCGCATCGGGCGGAGCCGGGCACAGGGGATGTCATATAAAAAGACCGCAATGCGAGGCTTCTTTGTGCTTTGCAGCCAGCGGCTCCTGGCTTCCGCCCGGAGCTATGACTACTTCACAAACGCCGACTCCGCGACATCGACCGCCTTGGCCAGCGCCGCCGCTTTGTTCACCGTCTCCTCGTGCTCCAGCTGCGGGTCCGAGTCGGCGACGATGCCAGCGCCGGCCTGGATGTCCACCTGCCAGGTGCCCTTGTGCTTACCTGGCATCACCACCATCGTCCGCAGCGCGATCGCCATGTCCATGTTGCCCGCGAAATCCACGCACCCCACCGCGCCCGCGTAAGGCCCGC
>JBGSTE010000444.1:0-6003 GCA_041736655.1 Phycisphaeraceae bacterium
GGGTCGGCACGCCCGGGTCAAGCTCGATCTGAGCCGTCGCGTCGACACACGCATCGGCCAGATCGCGCGCGGCCTGCCAGACGGACCACGCGGCGCGTACAGCCTGATCGCCAAAGGGCCAGGTCGCAACAAAGATCGGGCCGACGGTGGGGCTTAACATCTGAGACCTTCGAATAACTGTTGGCACGACCCCACGGCATGCCCCAAAGCGGGCGCGCCGTGGGCTTGGAGTGAGTTAATAAAAAGTCTCATCTGTTGATTCGCGTTTACTGCGGCAGCCGGTTCCAGCCGAAGTTCAGTTGTTCGTAGCACGAACGCACACCGGGCACCTGGTCCGCGCCGGGCACGCGCAGCATCGCATCAAACGGCAGGAGCGATGCGGGCGAAGTGAGGTCCGCCGAACCCTTGACCGACCGCGCAGGGCTCGAGGCGATCAGGTTGAGCGTGTCCTTGACCATGGACTTGTCCATCGTCAACGTCGCCGTCTTGCCGCTGGTCTTGATCTGCATGTTTTCCGAGAGGCGATCGATAACCGACGGATGCGGCGGGTTCTCGGCCGACATCAGCTCCCGCTTCATGTCGCCGCGCGATTCAAGCATCTTGTCGTTTTCTTCCTTGGCGTAAGCCTTGGCCTGCTCGCTATCGTCAAACGTGATGACGACGGAGACCTTCGGGCTCTTGCCCGGCGCGCAGCTCATGACCACCGACTGCGTCGCCCCGGCACGTTCCAGGTCTTCTTTGCGGTCCTCGCTGAGCGTGTCGTCCTTGAGTTGCTTGTCGATCTCGTCGCTCATCGGCTTGATAAAACGCCAGGCGGCGATGACCGCGGCGCCCTTACCCTGATCCAGCAGCTTCTTAAACGCCTTGGCGGTTTCTTCGTCGCCCTTGCTTGGCATCTTCGGCAGCGAGTCATCAGCGCCTTCGCGGGTGAGCCAGAACCAGCCGGTCTTCTCGCCGACCGCGACGAACTTGAGCTTGTCGTTGCCGTCTTTCTCGGCGAACGCCTTGAGTGATTTTTCAAGGTCGTCGGCCTTGGCGCTCTTGCCCGCCTTGATGAAAGTGTGTCGGCGGTAATTCACCGTGGAGAAAGGCCCATCGCCCTCGGATTTTTCAATGCGGTAATACACCGTTAGGATCCCTTCGCAGGAAGCCTCGGTGAAGGCGTTCCACTTCTTGTCGTAGCTGCTGGCGATATCGTCCGCCTCGGCCGAGAGCCAGAGCCTTGCCCGCGGCTGTTCGTCGGGCATGTCGTCCGCCAGGTCGGCCAGCAGTTGCTCACCGTCCGCGGGCTTGATGGACTTGATGTCGGTCCACACCAGGGCGTAGGCGTCCTGGGTCAGCACGTCTTCGGGCAGGTCAGCCGACGAGCCGCCGCAGCCGACGAGCAGGGATAGCAGCATGGTAGCGATCAGACCAGTTGCGACGCGTGACATGGGTGTCCCCTTGTGTTCAAAAAGCGTGTCGGCACCGAAAGAGATGGGATCAGTTTAGCATGGCGTGGCGGGGTGTATAAAAATCCGAGAAACCACCCCAAGGCGCTAAAGCGCTAAGCCATGGGCTTAATAATCAAGTTCGAGAGAGTTCACCCTCAAGCCCGTGGCTTTGCGCTTAGCGCTGCGGGGTCATCCAAACCACCACTCAACCGCGCTTGGCGAGCGGGACGACCTTCCGCTGCGTCGGGCCGGTGTAGACCTGGCGTGGGCGGTAGATGCGCGACTTCTGGTCCTGTACTTCCTTCCAGTTGGCGATCCAGCCGGGCATTCGGCCGATGGCGAAGAGGACAGTGAACATGTCGTCGGGGATGCCCAGGGCCCGCATGATGATGCCCGAGTAGAAGTCGACGTTGGGGTAGAGGTTGCGTGACTTGAAGTAGTCGTCGCTGAGCGCCGCCTCTTCGAGCTGCGTGGCGATAGACAGGAGCGGGTCGTTGACGCCCAGTTTCTTGAGCACCTTGTCGCAGGAGAGCTTGAGGATCTTGGCGCGGGGGTCAAAGCTCTTATA
Source organism: Phycisphaeraceae bacterium (assembly GCA_041736655.1). Classification (GTDB taxonomy): domain Bacteria; phylum Planctomycetota; class Phycisphaerae; order Phycisphaerales; family Phycisphaeraceae; genus JAHQVV01. The sequence continues at coordinate 2,002 of JBGSTE010000444.1, forward strand.
GACCGCGTGGCCAAAGCCGTAGAGGATGTCCTGCTTGTTCTTGACCTTCTCGATAAAGGCCGGCACGGTCAGCGAAGAGTCGTGGATCTTGCGGAGTTGTTTGAGTACCGCGACGTTCGCCCCGCCATGCAGAGGCCCCCACAGCGCGCAGACGCCGGCGGCGCAGGACGCGAAGAGGTTGGCGCCCGAGCTGCCGACCATCCGCACCGTCGAGGTCGAGCAGTTCTGCTCGTGGTCGGCATGGAGGATCAATATCTTGTTGAGCGCGTCGACCACCTCTTCATCGATCTCGTAGCGTCCGCAGGGGATCGAGAACATCATGTGCAGGAAGTTGGCGGTATAGCCGAGCTTGGGGTCCGGGTACATGATCGGCTGACCGATCGAGGACTTGTAAGACGCGGCCGCGACGGTGCGGACCTTCGAGAGTAGCTGCGCGGCCGTTTCGTCAAAGGGCTGTTCGTTGCTGACGATCTCCGGGTGGTAGCACGACAGGCCGTTGATCATGGATGAAAGCAGCGCCATCGGGTGGCCCTGAGGCGCCATGTTGTCAAAGGCGTTCTTGAGCCCTTCATGGATCATCTCGTGCCGCGTGAGGCGGTTGTGCAGCTGCTCGAGTTGGGCGTGCGTCGGCAGTTCGCCGTAGATCAGGAGCCAGGCGGTTTCGACAAAGGTACAGTGCTCGGCGAGGTCTTCGATGTCGTACCCGCGGTATCGAAGGATGCCCAGTTCACCGTCGATAAAGGTGATCGCGGACTCGACCGATCCGGTGTTGCGGTAGCCCGGGTCGAGGGTGATGTAGCCGGTCTTGGCGCGCAGGGCGGTGACGTCGATCGCGTGCTCGCCCTCTGAGCCGACGGTGATGGCCAGGTCCATCGTCTGTTGACCGGGGATGGAGAGTTTGGCGGTGTCACTGGCGATCGCATCAGGCATAGGAAGCGTCCGGAGGGCGTCAGGGGTGATTGGAGTTGAATCGTGGACCGGCTGTCAGAACAGGACATCGACCGACCCACCGGGCCTTGCAGTGTAGAGCGGGCTGCCGTTTTTGGCTAGTGGGGCCGTTCGGGGCATGCCACCAATAAGGGATGGTAAACCATCTTGACGTGCTCGATGCCCGCCTCGTCGTAGTGCTCGCCGACCGCTTGCCAGCCCAGGGCTGTGTACCAGCGCTCAAGGTAGGCCTGTGCGGACATCACGCCGGTTCGGCCCGGCTGGCTGACGATCCAGTCCTGAATCCCACGCATCAGCGCCACCCCCAGCCCGCGCCCACGGTAGCCCTGCCCCACCGCCACCCGGCCGACCTTAATCGCAGCTCCATCATCAATCGGCAGCAGCCTCGCGGTACCCGCCAGTTGATCGCCCTGCCAGAGCATCGCGTGGTAGCACTGCGGGTCGTAGGCATCGACATCCGCCACCGCACAGATCTGCTGGCCCACCACAAACACCTCGCCACGCAGCTTCAGACACGCGTGCAGCTCTCGCAGCGACAGGGCATCGAAAGGCTTGATCACAACCGCAGAGGGACTGGACATCCCACCAGTTTACGATCGTCCGCGGGCCACGCTTGCCGACGCGATCAGGTCTTGGCGCTCTTTCGACGGACCAGTCGCTTACTCTCCAGGAGTTTGATCTTCACCAGGCTTCGGCTGACCTGGTCCAGGGCCTTGTCGATTGCCTCCAGTTCGTCCTCGCTGAGCGTCTGTCCCGTCTCCTGCGAACCTCGGCCGGTACGCAGGATCAAAACGATATGACTCATGATGTCGATGAGGTCCGTCTCCGCGAGACGCTTGGCCTTGGCCGGGTCCATGCCGCTCTGGCGGATCACATCCAGATCATGTTCCCACTGAAGCTGTACCGGCAGGTCTTTGACGATCCATTGCAGAAACATCTCGCTGACATGGGTGGGCAGGCTGGCCATGAGTTTCGTGAACAGGCTGATATCCGGCAGCGTCTCGCCGCGCTGCCAGCGATAAACCGTAGACAGGCTAACCCCTGTCGATACGGCGATCTCTTTGGCTGTCGTCACCCGCTGCTCAAGCAGTTGTTCAAGAAATCGGTGGAACTCGGTGGAACTGTGAATCATGAAACCCCTCTGCTGTGAAACTTAAAATGGAAAAACTGCGGCTGACTGGCAGTCGTGAATATACATTCAATTCGTTCTTTGCATATCAGCAGAAGACCTTAGATTTGCAAAAACAGGTTAATCTCGAACATCATAATCGGGAAAAATCAGTTGGATTAGCCTGAAATTTTAGCGGATGTGATGCAGGTTTTGTCCGATCAATTCATCAGACAAAGGATATGGGTTTCTGATGCAAATAGATTACGCCACAGATCGATAGCGACTAACGAATGCAGGCCTCAACCTGTATCTATAAAAGATGCGTGCGTCACTCTCCAACGAATTGGGGACGCGTCACGCTGAATCACAAAGGGGTTTGCGATGAATGCAGGAACCGAATCACAGTTTGAATCATTCCAATTTGATCCCTCGCAGCGCGCAGTAAGGCGCGTGACACGCATGCAGCCGCCGCTGAGCCAGACCGAAAGCAAGGTGCTCGAACTGCTGGCCAAACGCCTGACCGAAAAGCAGATCGCTGAACAGCTCGGCCGATCGCACAACACCGTGCACGTACACATCCGCAACATCTACCGCAAGCTCGGCGTCACCAAGCGCTCGATGCTCTTCAGGCTGCTGGAAGTGAGTCCGGACCTGCTTGCACAGCAGGACAAACTCCCGCAGGTGGCATGAAAAAACCACGCCCGAAGGCGTGGCTCTCTGAATTCAGGTCAATACCCTAGCGCTATCTCTTACGCGCTGAAACCAGCCGTGTAGGCCTCGGCCCCCTTCTTGAGCCCGGCGACGACCGCGTCGGACATGGCCTGCTCCTTGTTGAGGAGGTCATAGGTCTCGCGGGCCTGGTTCTTGAAGTACTCGACCAGGCCGGTGGCGTAGGCCTGCACCTTCTCGACCGGGATCTTGTCCATATAGCCGCTACCGGCCGCCCAGATCTGGATGACCTGGTCCATGGCGGGCATCGGCTGGTACTGCCGCTGCTTGAGCAACTCCACCATGCGGGCCCCGCGGTCCAGTTGCTTCTGCGTCGCCGCGTCCAGGTCCGTGCCTAGCTGAGCGAAGGCTTCGAGTTCGCGATAGGCGGCCAGGTCCAGGCGCAGCGAGCCGGCGACCTTCTTCATCGCCTTGCTCTGGGCGGCACCACCGACGCGGGAGACCGAGATGCCGACGTTGATCGCGGGGCGGACGCCGGCGAAGAAGAGGTCCGGCTCGAGGTAGATCTGGCCGTCGGTGATGGAGATGACGTTCGTCGGGATGTAGGCCGAGACGTCGCCTTCCTGGGTCTCGATGATGGGTAGCGACGTGATCGAGCCGCCGCCGTTGGCGTCGGAGAGCTTGGTCGATCGTTCGAGCAGGCGTGAGTGCAGGTAGAACACGTCGCCGGGGTAGGCTTCACGGCCGGGCGGACGGCGGAGCAGCAGCGACAACTGGCGGTAGGCGACGGCCTGCTTGGAGAGGTCGTCGTAAACGATCAGGGCGTGCTTACCCTTCCACATGAAGTGCTCGGCCATGGCCGTGCCCGCGTAGGGGGCGATGTAGGCCATCGGAGCCGCTTCCGCCGCCGAGGCGTTGATGACGGTGGTGTACTCCATCGCGCCGTTCTGACGCAGCGCCTCGACGACGCCGGCGACGGTCGATTCCTTCTGTCCCACCGCGACGTAGAAGCAGTAGACCGGCTCCTTGGTCTGGTGGGTGTACTTCTGGTTGATGATCGCGTCGATGGCGACGGCGGTCTTGCCGGTCTTGCGGTCGCCGATGATCAGCTCGCGCTGGCCTCGGCCGACGGGCACCATCGAGTCCACCGCCTTGACGCCGAACTGCAGCGGCTGGCTCACCGGCTGACGCGCGGCGATGCCCGGGGCGATGATGTCCATCTTCCGCATCTCGATCTCGCCGGCGATCGGGCCCTTGCCGTCGATCGGCTCGCC
>JBGSTE010000498.1:0-4238 GCA_041736655.1 Phycisphaeraceae bacterium
CAGTCGGAGCGTGCCTTGGCGATCCCCGCGTCATCGGACCCGCTCAAGGGCGTGATCGACCCGCTGCACTTTGCGCCCAAGGCCAAGCGCGTCATCTTCCTGTGCATGGCCGGGGGCCCGAGCCACCTGGAAACCTTCGACTACAAGCCCAAGCTCGCGGAGATGGACGGCCAGCCGATGCCCGAGTCCTTCACCAAGGGCCAGCCCATCGCGCAGTTGCAGGGCCAGAAGCTCACCTGCCTTGGCCCGCAGAAAGCCTTTCAGCGCTACGGCAAGGGCGGCGTGATGATCAGCGACTGGCTGCCGAATATCGCCTCGGTTGCCGACGAGATCGCCGTGGTCAAGTCGATGGTCACCGAGCAGATCAACCACGACCCGGCCCACACCTTCATGAACTGCGGCACGGCCCTGAGCGGCCGACCGTCCATGGGCGCGTGGGTCAACTACGGCCTGGGGTCGCTGAGCGACAACCTGCCGGGCTTCATCGTCCTCGTCTCGGACGCCAAGAGCCGAAACCCCCAGCCCATCGCCTCGCGGCAGTGGTCCTCGGGCTTCCTGCCCAGCCGGTTTGCGGGCGTTGAACTGAACTCCATCGGCGACCCGGTGCACTATGTCTACAACCCGCCGGGCATCAAAGCGACCCAGCAGGAGCACCTGATCAGTGCCGTGCAGGAACTCAACCGCCTGCGTAACACCGAACACCACGACCCGGAGATCGAGTCGCGCATCGCGCAGTACGAGCTGGCGTTCAAGATGCAGACGGCGGTACCCGAGCTGACCGACCTCAGCGACGAGCCACAAGACATGCTGGACATGTACGGCTGCAAGCCCGGCGACGGCACGTTTGCCAGTAACTGCCTGCTCGCGCGTCGGCTGGCTGAGCGCGGCGTGCGCTTCATCCACCTCTATCACCTCGGCTGGGACCACCACGACGGGCTCATCAAGCACATGGACAAGTGCTGCCTCACCGCCGACCAGGCGACCGCCGCGCTGATCACCGACCTCAAGCGCCGCGGCATGCTCGACGAGACGCTGGTGGTCTGGGGCGGCGAGTTTGGTCGAACCCCGATGAGCCAGCGCGGCATCGGCCGCGACCACCACATCAAGGGCTTTTCGATGTTCATGGCCGGCGGCGGCGTCAAGGGCGGCATGACCTACGGCGAGACCGACGAACTGGGCTACAACGCCGTGGAAAACGTCTGCCACGTCCGCGACCTGCACGCGACGATGCTGCACCTCCTGGGCATCGACCACGAGCGCCTGAGCGTGAAATACGACGGCCTGGACGTACGCCTGACCGGCGTCGAGAAGGCGAAGGTGGTGAAAGACATCATCGCCTGACGACAGGACAAGGGACTGCCTATGCGCTTACTCAAAATGGCGGGGTTGAACTGCCAGAGGTTGTTGTTGTGCTTCTGCGTATCGTTCACTGTCTTTTGGGCTTCCATCGCCACAGGAAATGACACAAACGCTCAACTTGACCTGCTGTCGCGTTACGGCATCAAGCATGATACCGCCAGCCTCACCAACTACCTACGAGGGCTCATGCCCAGCAGTGAGCGACAGAGGGAAGTCGCCCAGTTGGTGCAGGACCTCGGAGACGACCGGTGGGCGGTTCGGGAGTCGGCGACCAAGCGGCTGGTCTTGATCGGTGACGAAGCACGCGAGGCGCTGGAGCAAGCGCTGAGTTCTTCAGATGCTGAAGTGCGCTTTCGGGCGGCCGCAGCCCTCGAGAATCCAGACTTCACAGCCAAGTCAGGCATCCGTCGCACGCTCACGCTTGCGGTGCTTGAGGTGTTAAAGGTGCGTAACGATCCAGCGGCTGTGACGACGCTGCTGGTGTCGCTCCCCATGACTGAGAATGACCTCACGGTCTATGGCTATATCTGCGAAGCGCTCTGGTCCAGCGTTGACGCTTCGCACCTGGCGTTGCTCGCCGAGGCGCTGGACAGTGAGAATATTCTGCAACAGTCAGCCGCGATCGTCGCGCTTGAGGTGAGTGCCAGCAAGTCGGGGCAGGCGGAGATACAGACGGCGGTCGACGCGATCAAGCCGTTTCTTGCCGATGATTCACCGCGTGTCCGCCTCGCTGCCGCGCGGGCGCTGATTGATCGCGAAGCCCGGGCCTGTGTGCAGGCGCTGCTAAAACTGGTGGGGGAGAGCGAATGGGATATCGGATGGCAGGCCGACGCGCTGCTACTCCTGAAGACCGGCGAGCGGATGGACCTGTCTGAGGGGCTGTCGCTGCAGGAGGCCTGGAGTAACTGGTCACGCGACAACCTGGCCAAGGCGGACCTGTCACGGCAGATCGGAGCAGACCGCCTTGACCTGACCACAGGCCGCGGTTGGCTGAAAGAATCCTTCGCGATCGAGGCGGTATCGCTGGATGGCGGTTATGACCGATTCGTCTATGAATCAACCAACACGAGCGGCGCAGAGGTTCGTGATGGGAAACTTCGGCACAAGGGCACCGGCAAGGAGGGCGACCAGCGCCTGAGCATCCGGTCAGATCAGATGATCGGTCGCGATCGCTGGCCCGATGAGATCGAAGTCATCGCCTCGCTCGGAGGTCAGGAGGGAAACAGCGGCGGCTGGCACATCGGCGTTTCGGTCGGGAATGTGAAGGTCCTCTTCCACCCCGGCTATAGTAAGGGCTCCTTCCGCGCCGAGGACCGCATTTCCTACGCGCCCATCATCCCAAACGAAGACATGAATTTCTTCATGGCAGCGGATGTCTTGTACGAGATGACTCTGCGCATCAAGAAAACCGACAACGGTGCCGAGTTCAACGTTTCGATCAAAGACGCAAAGGGAGACGCGACATTCAAGAAAACGTTTACGGCAACGCAAGAGCAACTGGGCGATTACAACCAGATCGGCCTTGAGCGTAGCGGCAAGACGGGTGGCGATGCGATCTTTGATTCGATCTCGATCCGGCTGATGCCCTGAAAAGGCTTTGCTCAGCCCGCGCGCTTATCGCGCTCGACCACCGCGTACGCGTTGTGGTTGTGGATCGACTCGAAGTTCTCGCTCGCCACGCGGTACCAGGCGATGCGTGGCTCATCGTCCATCGCGATTGCGAGGTCGCGGACGATGTCCTCGACGAACTTGGGGTTGTCGTAGGCCGCCTCGGTGACGTACTTCTCGTCCGGGCGCTTGAGCACGGCGAAGACCTGCGTGCTCGCGCACTTCTCGACCAGTGCAAAGAGTTCTTCAATCCACATGAACTGGCCCGGCTGAAAGCGGACCTGCGCTTCCATCTCGCAGCGCTGGTTGTGGGCCCCGTAGGCTGAGATCTCCTTGGAGCAGGGGCACAGCGAAGTGGCCGGCACCTTGATGCCGAGGATAAAGTCTTCGGTCCCGTTGGCGACGCACTCGAAGGTGACCTGGATGTCGAGCTTGCCCGGCTGGCCGGAGACGGGGGCCTTCTTGTCGATGAAGTAGGGGAAGGTCATCTGCAGGTGCGCTTCCTCGGCTTCGAGCAGTTCCTTGATGTCACGCGCGACCTCCATGACGTCGCTGGAGTCGATACCCATGTGGTGCTTGTTGAGCACTTCAAGGAACCGGCTCATGTGCGTGCCCTTCTGGTAGTGGGGCAGGGCGACGTACATGTTCACCATCGCCACGGTGTGCTGCTTGCCGCCGGTGGACGGGCACTTGAGCGTGATGGGGTAGCGGATGTCCTTGACGCCGACCTTGTTGATGGGCACCTGTCGCAGGTCGCGGCTTCCCTGCACGTCCGGCATGGCGGTCGGGTCAGAGGCGGCGTCGGTCGGGTTTCGTGTCATAGCGCGGACTTTCATACAATGACCAGGCGAAGGCGGAACGGGCGATTGTAGGCAGGCCGGTCGTCGCGGACAATTCCCAGCCAGCAAAATAGCGCAGGAGCGTAAAGATGCCGCAGAAAAGCAGAACATTACGCGCACTGAAGATCCAGACGCACGTGTTCGGGTCGATCTCCGCCGAGCAGGCCTGGACTCCGGCGGTCAACGTCTACGAGTGCGGGTCGGCGCTGTACGTGTGCGTCGAGCTGGCCGGGGTCAGGCGCGAGGCGCTGTCCGTTGCGGTGCAGGACGGCCGACTGATCATCGACGGCCGGCGCGAGGTGCCCGACCCCGTGTCGGCATCGACGCACTGCATCCGCGAGATGGAGATCGACCACGGCCTGTTCCGCCGGGTCCTCTCATTGCCCGATGCCATCGACCTCAAGAACATCGAGAGCGAGTACCGCGACGGCC
>JBGSTE010000514.1:0-4099 GCA_041736655.1 Phycisphaeraceae bacterium
CTCGACTTACTCCGCTGAAGCGTCGGACGCGAAGGAAGTGACCCCCGCGGAGAAGCCGGCGGATGCGGTGACGATCCAGCTCACCGGCGAGAACACCACCCTCGAGTGGACCGGCAGCAAGCCGACCGGCTCCAAGCACGACGGCGGGTTCAAGACCCTCTCGGGCACCGCCACACTCGCCGGCGACAAGGTCGTGGGGATGGAGGCGACGATCGACATCAAGAGCATGTGGTCGGACAACGACAAGCTGACGGCCCACCTCCTGAACCCCGACTTTTTCGAGTCCGAGACCTACCCCGACAGCAAGTTCGTATCAACAGAGGTCCGCGAGGCAACCGCCGAGGAACGCACCGGCCCCGCGGCGGAGGCGACGCACTTTGTCACCGGCAACCTCACGCTCAAAGGCGTCACCAAGTCGATCACGTTCCCCGCGACGATCAAGGCGGACGACAGGGCCTACCTGTTCAACGCCGAGTTCGACATCAACCGCGCGCAGTTCGGCATGGACTACGGCCTGGCCAACGCGGCGATCCGCGACGAGGTAGTGATCCGGCTGAAGATCGAGCTGCCGCGCTCGTAAGCGTCTGCTGGCGCAGAGCAAACGCCGGGAGGGCCAGGCGCCCATCAAGACGCTTTCATTCTGCTGCGCAGAACTTTCTGCATCGCCTTGTCCCTGGCCAGCTCTTCTGGGAAGAAAAGTTGTCAGGAACCGTTTTGATGCGTGAGGCCGGCGGGTGGCGGGTGCAACGTCCGCGATGCCTCGGAATGGGGCGGAAAAGGGGCGGAAAAGAGGAGGCGGAAAAGGAGTAGGAGGCGGAAAAGGGGTCGGGAGTCGTTTTTACGACCTCTTTTTGTTCCCCTTTTTGTTCCCCATAATTCATCCCCGGGCACCCGATGAGGCAAGCAAGCACTGACAAGCCGAGCCTTGTCAGTGGCACACGGCTCTTCACTCGCTTACGCTGCGTGCTCTGATCGTTGGCGGGTTGTCGGTTCGCCCCCGCGTGGTGACGCGGCGGTTAAGTCACTCTTTTTGATGGGGGAATCGGGCGTTCGTGATCGGCGGGGCGAGCCCGCCGGCTAACGATGCGATCGCTGCGGGTCGAGTGCGGATAGCGGATTTCGAATGTCCACGCTTTTCACGCGATCAGTTCTTTGATGACTTTGCCGTGCACGTCGGTGAGGCGGTAGTTTCGGCCCTGGTGTTTGTAGGTCAGGCGCTCATGGTCGATGCCCAGTTGGTGCAGGACGGTGGCGTGCAGGTCGTGGGTGTGGACTTCGCCCTCGGTGATGGCGTAGCCGAAGTCGTCGGTCTTGCCGTGGATCAGGCCGGGGGTGAACCCGCCGCCGGCGGCGAGCATGGTGAAGCAGCCGGCGTGGTGGTCCCGGCCGTAGCTCTCGCGGACCTGTCCGTCCTGGCTGAAGGTGGTTCGGCCGAACTCCCCGCCCCAGAGGACGATGGTGTCGTCGAGCAGGCCGCGTTGTTTGAGGTCGGTGACGAGCGCGGCGCTGGCCCGGTCGGTTTCTTTGCAGCGCTTGGGCAGGTGGTCGGGGAGGTTGAAGTGGTGGTCCCAGCCGGAGTGGTAGAGCTGGATGAAGCGGACATCGCGCTCGGCCAGCCGCCGGGCCATGAGACAGTTGTAGGCGTAGGTGCCGGGCTGGCGGGCGTCTTCACCGTAGAGGGTGTAGGTCGACTCGGGCTCGTTGGAGAGGTCGGCCAGGTCGGGGATCGAGCTCTGCAAGCGGTAGGCCATCTCGTACTGGGCGATGCGGGTTTCGACGGCGGGGTCGTGGCTGCGCTCAAGCTCCTGCTCGTTGAGTTCGTTGATGACGTCGAGGATTTTTCGGCGGTCGGTGATGGGTTTTTCGGCCGGGTCGTTGAGGAAGAGGACCGGGTCCTTGCCCGAGCGGAGCCTGACGCCGGCATACTTGCCGGGGAGGAAGCCCGCGCCCCAGAGTCGGTTGTTCAGGGGCTGCATGTTGGCGAGGTCGCCGCGTGAGACGAGGACGACGAAGTCGGGGAGGTTGCGGTTCATCGAGCCCAGGCCGTAGCTCAACCACGAACCCATCGAGGGTCGGCCCGGCAGGCTGTGGCCGGTCTGCATGAAGGTGGTGGCCGGGTCGTGGTTGATCGGCGTGGTGCTGGTGCTCTTGATGGCGCACCACGTATCGCTGAGCGTGGCGATGTGCGGGAGCAGTTCGCTGTATGTCCCGCCGTTGTCGCCGTATTGAGCGAACTTGTAGCGGGTGTTGATGACGGGGTGGGTCTTGTGGGTGTTGTTAAAGCCGGTGAGTCGGCCTTTCTGTTCGATGAGTGAGAAGATGTCCTGGCCGTGGAATTTTTCGAGCGCGGGCTTGTGGTCAAAGAGGTCGACCTGTGAGGGAGCGCCGGCCTGGAAGAGATAGATGACGCGCTTGGCTTTGGGGGTGTGGTGCGGCTGGGTAGTGGTGGTGATCGGGCTGTCAGCGGCGGTGATGCCGGCAAGCGCGATCCCGCCGAGGCCCGCGGCGCCAAGCCGGAGGAAGCGGCGGCGATCGATGTTGCTACAGGTGTGTGTCAGTGGGTCCATCGCTACCTCGTTTACTTGCGGGTCAGGGCCTCGCTGGTGTTGAAGATGACCAGGCAGACGTCGGCCAGCGCGGCGACTTCGTTGGGATCGAGCGTGTTGTCTGCCGGCGACTGGCCGACGGACAGCAGCTTGGCCGCGGCCTGCGGGTCTCGCTTGTAGTCGTTGAGGCGCTGCGTAAAGAGGCCCTGGAGCGGGGCGAGCTCGGAGGGGTGCGGGCTGCGCGAGAGCACACGCTTCATCGCGAGGTCGATCTGCGCGTTGGTGTCGCCCGGTTGCTGCTTGATGGCCAGTTCGGCGAGCTTGCGGGCGGCCTCGATGTAGGTCGGGTCGTGGAGGACGGCCAGGGCCTGCAAGGGTGTGTTGGTTGTTTCGCGTTTGACGCTGCAGACTTCGCGGTTGGGCGCATCGAAGACCGCCAGGGCCGGGTGCATCGCGGCGCGACGCCAGTAGGTGTAGAGGCTCTTGCGGTAGAGGTCTTCGCCCTGGCTTTGGTTATAGGTTTCGGCGTGGCTCTTTGGAGCGTTGAGGTCTTCCCAGACGCCCGGGGGCTGATAGGGGAACACGCTGGGCCCGCCGATTTTTCGCGTGAGCAGGCCGCTGGCGAAGAGCGCCTGGTCGCGGATCATTTCGGCGGGGAGTCTAAAGCTTGGGCCACGGGCAAGCAGGCGGTTTTCAGGGTCTTGCAATTCCGGGCGATGCGTTGCGTCCTGGCGATACGTGGCGGATAGTACGATTAAACGTATCACATGGTGCAGGTCCCAGTGGTGGTCACGGAGGTCGGCGGCGAGGTAGTCGAGGAGTTGCGGGTGGCTGGGCAGTTCGGCCTGCAGGCCGAAGTTGTCGGGGGTTTTCACGAGGCCGATGCCGAAGAACTGCTGCCAGAGCCGGTTGACGGTGACGCGTGCGGTGAGCGGGTTTTCGCTGGAAAAGAGCCACTGGCTAAGGCCCAGCCGGTTGCGTGGCCGATCGCCAAAGGGTGGCAGCGTGGCGGGCGTATCGGGCTCAACTTCTTGTCCATGCTGGTCGAATTGCCCGGCGTTGAGGATAAAGCTCTGACGTGGCTTTTCCTGCATGACCATGACTTGTCCGCCGTCGCGTTCTATATAGGGCGGGACAGGTTTACGGTGTTCTCCCCGGCCCTCGTCGGCGCTGGAGTTAAAGAAGGCGTAGAGCTGGTAATAGTCCTTGATCGAGATGGGGTCGTACTTGTGGTCGTGGCAGCGGGCGCAGTCGAGCGTCAGGCCCAGAGCCAGCGTGCCGAGCGTGGTGGTGCGGTCGTTGATGTTCATCACCCGGTATTCTTCTTCGATGATGCCGCCCTCGATGGTCGTCGGGTGGTTACGGCAGAAACCGGTGGCGATCTTCTGGTCTTCGGTCGCGTTCGGCAAGAGGTCGCCGGCGATCTGCTCGGTGATGAAACGGTCGTAGGGCATGTTCTCCTTGAACGCCCGGATCACCCAGTCGCGCCACGGCCACATCTTCCGCGCGTTGTCGAACTGGAAGCCGTTGCTGTCGGCATAGCGCGCGTTGTC
>JBGSTE010000544.1:0-2544 GCA_041736655.1 Phycisphaeraceae bacterium
GGGCCGCCGCCGCCCGCGTCAACTCGGGGATGTCCTTCTCCCAGTGCTTGCCCGGCGAGAGAAAATAAGGCACCACCGCCACACGGCTGGCCCCACGTTCTACACAACGCTTGATCGCCGTCTCAATCGAGGGCTCCGCCAGCTCCATGTGGGCCGGCTCAACGATCGCATAGCGCGTCTTGAGCCCGGCGAACATCGCGACGAACTCTTCGAGCATCGTGTTGCTCGCGGCCCGTCGGCTGCCGTGGTCAACGATCACCACGCCGGTGCGGGCAAGGTCGCGGGTCAGGTCAAGCGTCGCGGTCGTGGGGTGCGTGTCTGGCATAGGTTGAAAATGATAGGCGGCAAGGGATCGGCCGGTCCATCCGAGCACGAAGCGTCAGCGCCTCTGGATCAATCTTCAGGGGGACAGGCATTCTTGCCTGTCGATCGGCGCAGCCGAAACGCATTTCGGATCAGGCCCTTGGCCCGCTGACAGGCAGGAATGCCTGTCCCCCTCTTTGTTTAATGTCTCGTTTCTGACGCGCCTTGCTCAGATAAGCCCCCTACCGCCGAAGGTCCAGACGGACTTTGAGCTCGATCGTTTCTTCGCCGCGCAGGACCGTGACCGCGACCTCATCGCCCGAGGATTTGCTGTTGAGCCAGGTCCGCACGTCGCCCTCGGTTTTCATGGGCTTGCCCTCGATGCTCAGGACCACGTCGCCGGGCAGCGCGCCTGCCTTCTTCATCGGGCCTTCGGGCACTTCCGCCAGCAGCACGCCCCGCTCGTGGCTCTCCATGCGGACGCCCAGGTACGGCCGGGGCTTGGGCAGCTTCGGCGGCACGTAGTCGACACGCTCGCGCGTCGTCGCGGTGTGCTCCAACAGCGCCGCGACCAGCGACAACACCCTTGCGCCGCCCTCGTTGTTCACCGTGTCCGGCGTGTCGCTGGGGGTGTGGTACTCGGGGTGGATGAAGGTATTGAAAAAAATCGCCGGGACACCGAAGGCGATAAACGGCGTGTGGTCGCTGCCGCCGGGCGCACGCACATCCCACTTGAGGTCCACCTCCAGCGCGCGGTTGGCGGCGATGGTCCACTGCCGCCACTGCCTGCCGCTCTCATCGCCAAAGAGGTACAGCTCGTCGTTGCGCAGCCGGCCGATCATGTCGAGGTTGATCATGCCCACGACCTTCGTGCCGTCGAACGCCCACTGGTCGGGGTGGTTGGTCATAAAGCGTGAGCCGAGCAGCCCGCGCTCTTCGCCGGCAAAGCAGGTAAAGAGGATCGTCCGCCGGGGCATCGCCGGGCAGCGCTTACGCAGGGCAAACTCCTGCGCCAGCAGCATGACCCCCGCGGTGCCCGAGGCGTTGTCGTCCGCGCCCGGGTGCAATTCGCCCTTGCGTTCCTTGTCCCGCGCGCCGACATCGCCAAAGCCCACGTGGTCGTAGTGCGCACCGACGACAACCACCTCATCCGCGAGGCTACCGACGCCCGGCAGGATCGCGCCGACGTTTTCGATCCGCGCCAGGATCGTCACACCATCGGCATCAACGCCGACGGGAATATCAAAGGGCTGGGTGTAGCTGGGCTTGCCGTCGATGACGAACGCGGGCTTGAGGTCGACGCGGACCAGCGTATCGAGCACATAATCACGCGCCAGTTCGATGCCCTCGGTCCCCGCGTCCCGGCCCTGCATCTTCGGGGCCGCGAGCGTGTACACGATCTGCTTGAACGCCGACGCGTTGATCGCCGGGCCGGTCTCATACGGCTTACTCGCACAGCCGGCCAGCAGCACCACCAACAGCAGCAGACTCGTAGCCGACGGGCGTTTGTCTTGACATCGATTCATCGAACATCCTCGTACGGGTTCAGACGGACTACCAACAGATCGGCCATTGATCTGTGCTGCATTGACGTTTGGTTTGCGAAGGTCATTAAAACAGCTTGCCTTGTTCGCGGGGCGGGGCGCTGTCGGCCGCGGCCTTGACCTGCTGCAACTCCTCGAGCAGGTCGTCGACCTTGTCGACATCCATATACACGCTGGCGAATCGCATGTACGCGACGTGGTCGATGGATCGCAACTGGTTGAGCACCAGGAGGCCGATGTCCCGCGAGGGCACTTCTTTTTCACCGCGGCGGAAGAGGTCTTCTTCGATCGCGTCGGCCAGGCCGGCGATCTGGGCGGCCGACACCGGCCGCTTGTACGCCGACTTCTCGACCCCGGCGATAAGCTTGTCACGCTGATAAGGGACCCGGCTGCCGTCTTTCTTTACCACCAGCAGGCTGATCTTCTCTTCGATCGTCTCGTAGGTGGTGAAGCGCTTCTGGCAGGCGAGGCACTGTCGCCGGCGACGGATCGACCGCCCGCCGTCGGTCGCGCGCGAGTCGATGACCTTGTCGTTATCGATGTCGCAGAAAGGGCAGCGCATGGGCTTAGTGGGTGTCGGGCGTTGGGTGTCGGGCGCTCGTAAAGATAACAGAATTGATGGGTCTAAATGGTTTAATGCCCGGCGTAGCGGGCGACGCGCAGCGTCCCGGTCGATTCCCATCACGGCAAAACGGGA
>JBGSTE010000571.1:0-11159 GCA_041736655.1 Phycisphaeraceae bacterium
GATCGGCGCGTATCAGGCGGCGCTGCATCGCTCCCGTTCCAAGGTCGAGTTGGCGGAGCTGATGCCCCCGACCCATTGCGCCACGATGCACGCGATGCTCGCCACCGCCGCCCAACAGGACGGGCAGGAGCGACTGTCCAACTGGCTCTGGGAGCGGACGCGTCTGCTGGCCGAGCCGGGCCTGCTGGTGCAGCTGCAACGGGGAGGCTTTGGCCTCGGGGTAGTCGAGGTCGATCGGTTTGTCGGGTCTGAACCGGCTTGACCCCGGCAGCCGCGCGGTGACAATGCACGTTCCTGACCCATGCGTCGTTTGAGCAGGCCCGCTTATGCAACTAATGTCGTGGCAGATCGCCCGTCTGGGCAGCCGGTTCGGGTTGCTCTTCGAGCCGTACAAACAGCGCGTCATGCACGGCGCGATGGGACGTCTGCTGGACCGACCGATGGACCTGTGCGTGGGCATGGTCGAGCCCGACGGCAGCGAACGGACCCTGCCCTTCACCACGCACGGCAAGCCCCTGGTCAACTGCGAACAGTTCGAGCGATTCAACTCCATCACCTACCGCGGCTACTCGGGCAAACACAACATCCGTTTTGAGCTGAACATCCAGAGCCCGTTCTACCCCCAGGACGAAAAGCTGTGCCTGCTGCCGGTGTTTTATCTCGAGTTCCGCGTCCACCACGTGATCCATGCGCGCTGGCATCAGCAGGCGGCCGAACAGGACATGAAGGTACGGCTGTTCCTGCGCATCAATCGGCCGGACACGCAGATGTCCGTCAACGGCACGCAGATCAACCTGCGCTACGAGAACCCGCTGACGTTCAACCCCGACCGCGGCAGCCCCATGCCCGAGACCAACCTGCCGCCGGCCCAGGGGCCAACGGTCACGGCCCACGAGCGCATCGTCTCGCTTAACCCCGAGGCCCAGCCCACGCCCGAGGGTGACGGCCTGACGATCATGATGCCCGTGACAATGCCCGACCAGGGCACCAAGTGGCGACTGGTCTGGTGCGCTCACGTGGCCGAGCCGATCGCCAAGGTCCGCCGCGCCGGCAAGGAGTACGACGCGAGCTTCCGATATACCGACCACTGGAAGTCGATCGACGAGGTCGTTGATCAGGCGCTCAAGACACGCGACGACCACCTGGCCCACTCCCGCCGGATCGAAAAACTCGTGCAGCAGGCGCCGATGAATATCGCCCAGCAGCACCTGCTGAGCCAGGCCTGGCAGTCGTACCTGGCCAACACGTTCTGGCTCAGCCACGAAGACCCGGGCGTCCAGCAGCAGACCTGCCCGGCAGGCACGCGGGCTACGTGGTTCTCCGTGCTCGAAGGCTCGCGACTGTTCCAGTCCAACCTCAACGCCGAGTGCAACGCATCGATGTTCTACCTGGCGATGTGGCCAAGGCTCCTGAAGATGCTGCTGAGCCAGTTCGCCGAGCGCGTCACGGACCACGCGCCCAGCGGCGGCATCGTGGTCGATCACGACCTGGGCAGCGCGCTGGACATGACCGCGCAGGCCTACGACCACCCCTCGCCCACCGACCAGAACGCGGACCTGCTCGCGCTGCTCCAGGCCTACTGCCGATGGTCGGGCGACACGACGCTCGTCAAACAACACCACCGCCTCATCACCGGGGCCGCCAAGTACCTGCTCTGGGCCGACCGCGACCACTCCGGCTTCCCGTCCGTGGGCGTGTCCACCACGCACAGTTCACGCTACTCCCCCGCCTTCCGCTCCTCGCCCAAGCAGACCTACCTCGCGATCAAGCGTGTCGTCGCACTCCGCGCCGCGGCCGACCTCCTCAAGCACGCGGGCATCCCCGATGTCGCCCCCGATGCCAAGGTCTTCGAAGAAACCGCCGAGAAGGCAGCAGACAAGATCGTCAGCGAGGCGTGGTACGGCGACCACTTCAAGGTCTGCGTCGACCCCGCCTTCACCGCCGACGCAGGACACGACCTCGCCAACGTCTACTGCATCTACAACGGCAACGCGGAACTCCTGCCCACCCTCGTCGGCATGCCCACCGCCATGCCCACCGACCTCCTCATGAAAGACCTCGTCAGCGGCAAACGCGAAACCACCCGACGCTACGGCTGCTGCAACACCACCGTCGAAACCGACCACCTGCGCATCAGCCAGAACCTCTGGCGTGACATGCTCGCACGATACCTGCACCTGCGCTGGCCCTCCTCCGCCAGCCACTACTGGGACATGCAGGTCATGGCCAACACTCACCTGCAGACCAAAGGCTTCATCGACGCCTACATCACCGACAACCTCGCACACTACCCGCGCGGCATCACCGCGATGGGCTACCTCCTCGCCGGCCCACGCATCATCATCGACAAACTCGCCCCCGGCGCCGGCGGAACCTACATCACCATCGACCCCGACCGCGGCTTCCCCGCACGCTGGCCGCTCTTCCCCTTGGCGGACTGGAAGGCCGGCAAATGCCCCATCGCCGTCATCACCGACGACGGCGATGTCCGCATCGAATCCGAAATCGACCGCATCATCGTCCACGGCCAGGACAAACTCAATAACGACGGGCTGATCGGTTAATGATTGTTGGTTCGTTTTTAACGCCCAGACGCCAAGCAATCCATTTAGCCACAAAAGGCGCAAAAAGCACAAGAACCTTTTTTGTGAATCTTGTGCATTTTTGTAGCAAATTGAATTGGGATCATATTGGCGTCTTGGCGTCTTGGCGTCTTGGCGTCTTGGCGTTCAAATCTAAACCTGTAATCGCCAAACGATCGCACCCCTGAACTGAAACGACATAGACCGCAAGCGTTAATTGTGGGATGCTAAGGCAACCTCATGGAGCCCCTCATGCCACGCCTGCTGATCATCGCCCTGCTGTTTGCCACCGCCCTGTTGCCTTTACGCAGCCATGCCGAGGATCAGCCCACCGCGCCGGGACGCGTGATGCTCGCGGCAGACTCCAGCAAGAAAACCGTTGCCATGATCGACAAGGACGGCAAGGCCATCTGGCAACGACAGATCGGCCCGCTGCACGACCTGCACCTCTTAGCCAACGGCAACATCCTCCTGCAACTGGACTGGACCCGCCTGGTCGAAATCAACCCGAAGACCGATGAGATCGTCTGGGAATACACCAGTAAGCCAATCGACGACGTCAAACGCATCGAGGTCCACGCGTTTCAACGTCTGGCCGACGGCAACACGATGATCGCCGAGTCGGGTAACACCCGCATCATCGAGGTCGACAAGGCCGGCAACATCGTCAAGACAATCCCGCTCAAAGTCGCCAAACGCGATGCCCACCGCGACACGCGCCTGGCCCGCAAGCTCGCCAACGGCCACTACCTCGTCGCGCACGAAGGCGACGGCGTCTGCCGCGAGTACGACGCCGACGGCAAGGTCGTCTGGGAATTCGAAGTGCCGCTCTTCGGCATCGAACGCAAGGGCGGCCACGGACCCGAGGCCATGGGCAACCAGCTCTTCAGCGTGCTGCGCCTGGACAACGGCAACACGCTCATCGGCACGGGCAACGGCCACCGCGTGATCGAAGTCACTCCTGAAAAAGAAGTCGTGTGGATGCTCACCCCCGAAGACCTCCAAGGCATCGAAGTCGCCTGGGTGACCTCGCTGCAGGTCCTCAAGAACGGCAACCTGATCATCGGCAACTGCCACGCCGGTCCCAACAACCCACAGATCATCGAGGTCGACCGCAAGACCAAAAAGGTCATCTGGAGCTACAAGGACTTCGTCCGCTTCGGCAACGCGCTGACGAACAGTGTGGTGGTGGAATAGATCGGTACAGGATGATTATTGAACCGCCAAGGTGCAGAGGTCGCCAAGGGAGGCAAATCAGCCACAATTGCTTGGTTGTGGCTCGGCTATAAGGGCAAACCCAGTACACCTTTCCATAGATTTCTCTCCAGTTGTGAATCTAAGCACCACTGAATTAATGCGCGGACATGCTTAGGAGTCACAACACCTGCGGATTCGAATTCGGGACAAACAAACCTCTGCCAACAACCACCTGTTTCAGCCCCTTCGAATCGCTGGCCAAGTACAACAAGATATTGCTCTTGTATTTTATCATAGAGCGGATACATAACGGCGAACTTCTTATCCTGTGAGGCAATGTGCAGGACATTGCCAGGTCCATCGTGATTCTCTGCTACGTACCAAACATAATCGATACCATCTACGACAATCTTTCTTCTTCCTTTTGTCCTAATACCCATCGAATCACCCTCGCCATGATATAGGTTATCGAGCTGCCTTCCTTGGCGCCTTTGCGCCTTGGCGGTTCAAAAACGAACTACTCATCAATCCCCAGATCGCTCTTGGTAAACAGCGCATCGAACTTAAACCCCGCAGCCTCGATATTTTCGCGTGCGCCTTCCTGGCGGTCGATCGTGGCGATGATGACGGGGACGTGGACCTTGAACACGTCGCGTAGGAGTTGGCCTGCTTCGAGGACCTGGCCTCCGGTGGTGGCGATGTCTTCGAGGAGGACGACGGTCTCGCCCGCATGGATCGCGCCTTCGAGCTGCTTGGCGGTGCCGTAGTCTTTCTTCTGGTTGCGGATCAGGACCGCCGGCAACCCCGTGGCGATCGCGGCGGCACTCACCAGCGGGATCCCGCCCAGCTCGGTCCCGGCCAGTCGATTGACCCCCGGAATGTTCTTGATCCGCTCGGCAAATAATCGCCCAAGCGCCTCAAGGATGTCCGGCTGGGTCGTGAACAAATACTTGTCCAGGTAGTACTTACTCTTGCGGCCCGAGCGCAGCGTGAACTCGCCACGCAGGAGCGCGACCTGGGCGATGCGTTGACAGACTTCTTCGCGGTTAAGCATGAGCGGAGTATAGCGAGTGGATTGAAACCACAGATGAACGCAGATGAACACGGATGGAAAACCAAACTGGTTATCATGAATGGTCTTGATCTGCGTCCATCTGCGTTTATCTGTGGTTCATAACGGATTGACATGCCCCGCAACCTCACCGACAAAGTCATCCTCATCACCGGCGCCAGCAGCGGGATCGGCGCGGCGACGGCGGTCGCCTGTGCCAAGGCGGGCATGCACGTCTGCCTCGTTGCCCGGCGAGCCGACAAGCTCCAAGCGCTGGACCGCACGATCACCGCGCTTGGGCGCGGGGCCTGCACTTGTGTTGCCGACGTCACGAGCGACAGTCAGATGCGGCAGGCGTTCGAGGATTGCCAGCAGCGCTTGGGCCGACTTGACGCGGTCTTCGCCAACGCGGGCTACGGGCAGATCGTCGATGTGCTGGCGATGACCGAGGCGGACGAGCGCGCGATGTTTGAGACCAACTACTTCGGCACCACGCGCACGCTGCGGTTGGCCCTGCCGTACATGCGGGACACGCCCGACGGCCTTAAACACCTGCTGGTCTGTTCTTCCGCGGCCAGCGAGATCGGCCTGCCGACGCTGGGCGTCTACGCGGCGACCAAAGCGGCGCAGGACTCCGTCGCCGGCGCGATGCGGGCTGAGCTTCACGACCAGGGCTTCTCGGTCACCAGTGTCCACCCGATCGGAACAAAAACAGACTTCATGCTCGTTGCGGGCGATACAGCAAACAACAACACACCCGCGATGATGCAGCAGACGCCACAGAAGGTGGCAGGGCACATCGTCGCGGCCCTGCGTCGGCCAAGGCCCGAGGTCTGGCCCAGCGCGATCACGCGCTTGGGTTTAGCGCTGGGCACCGCGTGCCCGCGCTTCGCAGCATGGGCGATGCGCCGGCACTACCGCAAGCTCAAGGCCAGTGACAGCGCCCGATAGGCACAACGCTATTCGCAGCAATGACGGCTCGTGCGTGTTTTAGTCTGGCGACGAGCACTACGACTGGAAGTACGACAGCAGCACGAACGCCACGTAGCCGATCAGCAGCGGCCAGCCCATCCACTTGCTGAAGTAACCGTCCTTCGCGGCCTTGAAGATGCACAGGCGGAAGTAGATGAGCATGGCCATCATCGTGGGCAGCGCGATGTAGAGGATTGAGGGGCTTTCTGCGATGGCCAGGGGCGCGGCGACGGCCGAGGCACCGATCACGAACAGCACGTTGAGGATGTCCGCGCCGATGACGTTGCCCACCAGCAGCTCGGCGTGCCCCTTGCGCAGCGCCTGCATGCCGGTCACCAGCTCGGGCAGCGAGGTGCCCAGCGCGACGATGGTGCTGGCGATGACATCCTGCGGCACGCCCCACTGGAT
The DNA here is from genome assembly GCA_041736655.1 of Phycisphaeraceae bacterium. Taxonomy (GTDB): domain Bacteria; phylum Planctomycetota; class Phycisphaerae; order Phycisphaerales; family Phycisphaeraceae; genus JAHQVV01. The sequence goes on from JBGSTE010000571.1 coordinate 6,211, forward strand.
GGCCAGCTCGCTGACCGAGCCGACCAGGGCGTCGCCCGCAGCGATCACCATCGCCAGACCGAGAAGCCCCATGCCAAAAAGCATGACAAGTGAGTGCTCATCGGCATGCGCGTGCGTGTCGGTTTCGACAGCGCCATGCTTGCCGTTGTCCGGCAGCTCGACCAGGTGCGGCTCGCCATGGGGGTGTTGCCTGGCCCAGCGGACGGATATTGCGAGGTAGCCGACGAGCATCAGTAGAAGCAGCGCGCCGATAGGCCAGCCGAGGATGGCCTGTTCGCCATACAGGAGGAACAGTCCCCAGCACACGGCCGTTAGGAAGAGGCCGCTGCCGAACTGAACCCAGCCTTGCCTGGTGAGGACGAATTTATCGGCGGGCAGCGCGACCATCACGCAGCCGAGGCCGAAGATAAGCCCGGTGTCTGCGATGATTGATCCGATGCCGTTGCCCAGCGCCAGGCCCGCATTTCCCGCGAAAGCGGCAAGCACGGACACGGCCGTCTCGGGCGAGGTCGTGCCCAGCGAGACGATGGTCGCGCCGATGATGACCTTGGGCATGCCCAGCCGGCCGGCAATCCCCGCGGCGCTTTCAACCAGCCAGTCGGCGCCTTTGATCACGATGACCATCGTGACGACGGCAACAGCGATCAGCGCAAGCTGATGACCACCGGCAAACCAGGCTTCGGGCATCAGGCTGGACAAAACGTTTGGTGTCATGGGCGGGCATGATACTCAGTGAAGATGTCGGAGGTGATCGAGAAACAGGAACAACTGTCCCCCGACGACTTTGTTAAGGTTGCTTAGCCCGTCGGCAAGACCTTCATCAACCTGCCGACAACGCTCGGGATTACCTTCAGCGCGCGGTCGATCTCTGCTTCGGTTGTCTCTCGCGACAAGGAAAATCGCACGCTGCCGTGCGCGATCGGCTCGGGGATGCCCATCGCAAGCAGCACCGGCGAAGGGTCGAGCGAGCCGCTGCTGCATGCGGCGCCGGCGCTGGCGCAGAGGCCCTGCTCGCTGAGGCCCAAGAGCACCGCCTCGGCCTCGATGCCGGGGAAGCCCAGGTTCGTCGTGTTCCACAAGCGCTCGGCGACAGCCACGCCGCCGGAGTTGATGACGGTATTGGGCAATGCCGTGCAGATGCCCTGCTCGAGTTTGTCGCGCAGTAAGCGGATGCGGTCGATGGCCTGCGCGTTGTTGACGAATGCCCGCGCCAATTGCGATGCGACGCCCATGCCGATGATGCCCGGCACGTTCTCCGTGCCGCCGCGCCGCTCCTGCTCCTGCGCCCCGCCGAGCTGCGTAGGGTGCAGTCGAATGCCTTTACCAACCCAGAGTGCGCCGATGCCCTTGGGCCCGTGGAACTTGTGGGCCGCGAAGCTCAGCAGGTCGCAGCCTGCCGCGGTGACATCGACAGGCAGCTTGCCCACCGCCTGTGTTGCGTCTACATGCAGGAGCAGCTTGATTCGCTGGTTGCGCTGGGCCGCCTGATCGCGCGCTTCACGGATGATCGATGCGATCGTTTGAATCGGCTGGATCACGCCGGTCTCGTTGTTGGCCCACTGGATACTGACCAGCGCGGTTCGTTGCGGTGTCGCGTGTTCGCTCAGCAGGCGCTCAAGTGAATCAAGTTGCAGCCTTCCGTCACGGTCGACCTCGGCGTAGCGGACGATGCCGCCGAGCTTTTCGATGCGTTTGGCCGGCTCGCGGACGGCAGCGTGTTCGACAGCGGTGGTGATCAGCGTGAGTTGATCGTTTGTCTGTGCGCTGCCGAACAAAGCGAGGTTGTCGGACTCGGTCCCGCCGGAGGTGAAGATGAGTTCGCGTGGCTTTGCGCCGATCAGCTCGGCCACCTGCTGCCTGGCGAGTTCAAGGCGCTGGCGCACCTGCTGACCCATGCGGTGGACGCTCGAGGGGTTGGCCCAGAGCTCGCGCACGGCGTGGTCGACCGCGTCGGCCACCTCGGGCGCGGGACGTGTCGTCGCGTTGTTGTCGAGGTAGACCCAGTCCATCGGTGCATTCTAGTTAGCGGGGCCGATCACGCGTGCATCGAGCAGGAAAACCATCGGCAAGACAAGCCCGCCAGCTAACAGATGCCTGGCCGCTATCATACGCCGCTCGGTCTGTACCCTACGCCCTGCACCCTAAGCCCTACACCCTCCACGCCCATGGATCACTTCCACTACCGCCACGGTGAACTGTACTGCGAAGACACGCCCATCTCGGCCATCGCCAAGGCCGTGGGCACGCCCGCCTACATCTACTCCAAGCAGACGCTGCTGGATCACTACCGCGCGATCCGCGATGCCTTTGCGGCGCTGGAACCGATCATCTGCTACTCGATCAAGAGCCTGGGCAACCTGCATATCGTCAAGCTGCTGGCCGATGAGGGCTGCGGGATGGACGTGGTCAGCGGCGGCGAACTCTTCCGCGCCCAGCAGGCTGGCGCTGACGTAAAGAAGATCGTCTACGCCGGCGTGGGCAAAACCGACAGCGAGATCGAGCAGGCCATCCGCGCCGGCATCGGCTGGTTCAACATCGAGTCCGAGGCGGAGTTTGAGAACATCGCTGCGATCGCCCAGCGTCTGGGCCAGCAGGCGCACGGGGCGCTGCGGATCAACCCCGACGTCGCCGACAGCCGAACCCATGCGAAGACGACCACCGGCAGTAAGGAGACGAAGTTCGGCGTAGACATCGAGCGCGGTCGTCGCTTCTTCCAGACCTACGGCCAAAATAAGCACCTGCGACTGGACGCGATCCACCTGCACATCGGCAGCCCGATCTACTCGCCCGAGCCTTACGTCAAGGCGATCACCAAGGCGCTGAAGCTCATCGACGAACTGCTTGCGGAAGGTTTTACGATCAATACGATCGACATCGGCGGGGGCTACGCGGCGGACTATGAGACGGGCGCTTCGCCTGCGTACACGGACTACGCCAACGCGATCGTGCCGTTGCTGCGGCCGTTCAAGGAGGCCGGGGGCACGGTGATCCTCGAGCCTGGCCGAACGATCGCGGCCAACGCGGGCGTCCTGGTGACGCAGGTGCAGTACCTCAAGCAGGGCGGGGGCAAGAAGTTTGTGATCTGCGATACGGGGATGCACCACCTGATTCGGCCGACGCTGTATGAGGCCTGGCAGTTCATCTGGCCGGTGAAGGTCTCGCCGCAGTACGTGCCTGACCGACGGTCCAAGCAGATGTCGATCGACGGGCTTGAGTTATGCGACGTGGTGGGTCCGATCTGCGAGACCGGCGACTACCTGGCCAAGGACCGCCCGCTGCCGCCGGTAGCGCGTGGCGACCTGCTGACTATTTTCAGTGCCGGGGCGTATGGCATGGTGATGGCCAGTAACTACAACGCGATGCCCCGGCCGCCGGAGGTGATGGTCGCCGGCGACAGCTTCATCACGATCCGCCGGCGTGAGACTTATGAGGACCTCGTCGCGGCCGAACGCGTCTGATTTTGTCGAGAAGTACAGGCACGGACCGTACTCCAAGGCTCACGAAAAACAGGTGATCCGCGGTAGAAAACGGCTAACCTCTTTCAACCGATCTGGCTGTTTTGCCTTGATTTTTAAGGGCAAAACATTCATTTGATCCTGTTGCACATTAAGTGCCTTGTCTGCGCCGGCCGAGATTGCGTTTGTCCCGAGGTGACCGCCATTTCTGTCGGCACCCTAACCCATTCGCAGCGAGGCCAAGCCATGAAAATGCTTTTCAACAAGTTCAAGTCCCTGAGTCTGGGCGTTCGCATCATCGGGTTGACGCTGACGATCATCACGCTGATCGTCGTGGTCAACAACCTGGTCTTCATCAACAAGCACCGCGCTGCGGCCAACGACGCGATGATCGAGAAGGCGGCCGCCTTTACCGCCGTGGCCGACGAGGCGAAGAACCACACCGCCGCGCTGCAGGCCGACGGCGACTTTGACAACGAGGTTCTGCTGGCCGAGCTCGCCGAGCAGCGCAAGGCCGCCGCAGCAAAGGGGCAGAACTTCGACTACACCCAAGCCCGCATCTTCAAGACGATCCCCGTCGTCGCCGGCTGGTTTGCGGCGCAAGAGGCGGCCAAGCGCGAACACATCGATTTTCAGATCAGCTCGTTTAATGCCCGCAACCCCGACAACGAGCCTGACGCCAAGCAGGGCGACGAAGACTTTGACCAGCGTGGCCCCTTCGCAGCCCAGATGCTCACGGACCTTGAGAAGGCGGTCGACACCGGAGGCGAAAACACCCTCGCTCGCGTGGACACCGCCACCAACACCCTGCACTTCATGCGGGCTGTCAAGCTCACGCAGGACTGCATGCTCTGCCACGGCGACCCGGCGACCAGCCCCACCGGCGACGGCCGCGACGTCCTGGGCTTTAAGATGGAGAACTGGAACGTCGGCGACATGCACGGGGCCTACCACGTCATGATGCCGCTGAGCACCGTCGACGCCGACGTGCAGGAAGCGACCACCAGCGTCCTCTTGTTCGTCGTGCCCATGGTCATCGGCGCGGTCGTGCTCTTCATCTTCGCACTACGCTTCATGTTCGGTAAACCCATCAACAACCTCATCAGCCGCGTCAAGGACATCGCCCAGGGCGAAGGCGACCTCACCAAGCGCATCACGGTCACCAGCAAGGACGAAATCGGCGAGCTGGGCACCTGGTTCAACGCCTTTGTCACCAAGATCCACGACGTCATCGCCGAGGTCACCACCGCCTCGACCGAGGTCGCCGCCGCCTCCACCGAGATCGCCGCCAGCGCTGAACAGATCGCCTCGGGCATGGGCGAACAGTCCCAGCAGATCACGCAGATCTCCTCGGCCGTCGAAGAGATGTCCGCCTCGGTCATCGAGGTCGCACGCAAGAGCGCCGACGCCGCCAACTCCGCCAACGCGTCCGGCCGCATCGCCGCCGACGGCGGATCGGTCGTCGCCGACACCATCAACGGCATGAGATCCATC
>JBGSTE010000605.1:0-4950 GCA_041736655.1 Phycisphaeraceae bacterium
CCAGCGCGTTGCCGGCGGCGCGGGTGCTGACCGACTCGGCACAGGACGCGGATCATGCCGCTCTGATCCATGCCGCTGAGGGTTTGGCTTTAACGCTCGCTGAGCCGAGCGGGAGCGTCACGGACGGCTTTGGCCACACCCGGCCGGTTTACCGCTGGCTGGCGCTGCACCTCATGGCCACAGCCGCACGACTCAGCGGCAACACGCTGGCGCTTGCACACCTCGCTCGGGCTGCGCGTCACTGCGTGTCGTCATGCGATCAAACAGCGACGACTGACCCACGGCTCATCGCCTGGCGGAACCTCATCGCCTGGCAGCATGGCCTGCCGATGAAGCCCATCGAGTCTCCGCAGCAATCCGACGACCCGGCACCGCTCGTTTCCTTGGGGATTAACGACCTGATCGACGCGTGGACCTACCACGAATTGCTGGGCCTGCACGCCCTGCACCTTCACGCGACGCTGCGGTCTGATGCCTTGGCCAAGGCCCGCGTGCAGTCCGCGGCGCTCTACCACCTGGGCCACACCCAGCCGGACTACACGACGTACCAGCCGTGGGCGCTGTGTGCCTTCGCGTCTGACCCGGCCACCTCGACTTTTGCTGAGCAGCAGTTGCACGATGTCGCCACACACCTGACACTTGAAGGGCCCGGCGGTGCGGTATTGCCGGCGTTGCTGCTGGCCGATGCGTCGGCGGCGATGCTTGGCCGGGCGTCCGAGGCCTGGCGTGATTGTTGAACATGGAGGTTCGTGATGGATAACGCAAGACGCCTGCGCGTCATCGACGCCGGCCGATACGCCCTGTTGACCGCGGTGATCGCATGGGGCTCGCTGACATCGCCGGCACAAGCAGGCGATGAGCCGACGCAGACCCCGGCCCCGGCACAGCCCGAGCAAGGCGATGATCCGTCGCAAACCCAGGGCGATCAGGCTTTTTCGCAGGTGATCGAGCTCGCCAGCGCCTATCGCCAGCGTCAGGAGCTGGACTTACTGTTGACCGCCGAGGGCCTGGCCGTGTCTGGCGCTGAAGACGCGGACGATCACCGATTGGCCGACCTTGCGACGCGCTGCGAGGTGCTGGCCAACAGCGTGCAGTCGCAGCAGGCCCGTGCGATCCTGCTGGACTGCCAGGCCCGCGCCTACGCCGCGCTCGCGCAGATCCAGACCGATGAGACCGGGCAGCCGAGCCAGCGTCGTTTACAGCAGATGCGATCGGCGGTGGACAAGCTTCGCAAGCTCGATGTGCCCATCGCCAAGCCCTTGGCCGACTACTGGCTGCTGCTGGCAGACCTCGCGGATGACGCCCAGTCAGACGCGTCGGTCGCCTCACGGCAGGCCCTGGCTGAGCAACGCATCAAGGCCTACCTCGAGCAGTATCAAGATCATGAACTGGTGCGCGACGATGTCATCGACGCCCGCCTCTCGCTAGCCCAGCTCCTGGACCAGCGCGGCGATCAAGTGTTGGCCAAGGAACAGATCGACGCGATCGGCCCGTTGCCCGAGTCAAGCCCGCGCCGGCCGCAGATCGATCGCCTGCTCGCCAGTGCTTCGCGCATCGGCATGACTGTCGAACTTGAGGGCGTGACGACCCAACTCAAGCTCTGGCGGCTGAGCGAGCACCTGGGCAAGCCTGTCCTGCTGCATGTTTATGCCGACGCCGTTGAGCCCTCGGTCGCGATGATCGATCAGATCACGCAGGCGATAATCGATCAGTCGATGGGCGGGAGCACGATCGTGTCGCTGCGTGTGGGCGAGCCGGTGACGGGCACGCGCACCGCGCCTTGGCCGACGCTGCCGATCGGCCTGGAGAGCGGCGGGGTACTCGAGCAGTTGAGCATTGATGCGCTGCCGACACTCGTATGGATCGACGCCCAAGGCAAGGTCGCATCGATCGGCCACACCGCCGCGGTGCTCGACCAGATGCCCAAGCTAGCGACACCCAACCCCGCCGAGCCCGATGAACAGCCCGCCCCCGCCCAGGCGCCTGCGAAGGGACCATGAAGACGATTTTTAACGCAAAAAGAACTTAAAGACTATAAAAAGACTTTATTATCTGATATACTTGGGGTCAGGCAGGACCCGGCGATTCGCCCTTGGGCCTGTAGCGCCGCCTGCCTTGGAGACCCACCATGACTTTAGCCACGCAGACCCATCCGACGCACGCCATGACCAACCACACCGCCCTCAAGCAATGGGTCGCACAGATCGCGGACCTCTGCAGCCCCGAGACAATCGTCTGGTGCGACGGCTCCAAAGACGAGTACCAGCGGATGCTCCAGGTGCTCGTCGAGGCTGGCTCTGCCCAGTGGCTCGCGGCAGATAAGAAGCCCAACTCCATCCTCGTCCGCTCGGACCCCGATGACGTCGCACGCGTCGAGGACCGAACCTTTATTTGCAGCGAGAAAGAAGAGGACGCCGGCCCGACCAACAATTGGATGTCGCCGGTGAAGATGCACGGCATCCTCAAGCCGCTCTTCGCCGGCTGCATGCGCGGCCGAACGATGTATGTCATCCCCTTCAGCATGGGGCCCATCGGCTCGCCCATCGCACACATCGGCGTCGAACTCTCCGACTCGCCCTATGTCGTCGCCAACATGCACATCATGACCCGCGTAGGCCAGAAAGTCCTCGATGTCCTGGGCGATGACGGCCCCTTTGTCCCCTGCGTTCACAGCGTCGGCATGCCGCTTGCGACTGGACAAAAAGATGTCCCCTGGCCTTGCAACAAGGACAACAAGTACATCACGCATTTTCCGGAGACCAAGGAAATCTGGTCCTTCGGCTCCGGCTACGGCGGCAACGCTTTACTTGGCAAAAAATGCTTTGCGCTCCGCATCGCGTCGGTCATGGCCCGTGAACAGGGCTGGATGGCCGAGCACATGCTCATCCTCAAAATCACTTCGCCAGAAGGCATAATCAAGCACATCGCCGGCGCCTTCCCCAGCGCCTGCGGCAAGACCAACCTCGCCATGCTCACCCCCACGCTGCCGGGCTGGAAGGTGCAGACCGTTGGCGACGACATCGCCTGGATGAAGTTCCACAGCGACGGCTACCTCTACGCCATCAACCCCGAGGCCGGGTTCTTCGGCGTCGCGCCCGGAACCAACTACAAAACCAACCCCAATGCGATGGAGTCGCTTAAGCAAAACAGCATCTTCACCAACGTCGGCAAGACACCCGACGGCGATGTCTGGTGGGAAGATATCGATCGACCCGCGCCGGACCTGCTCATCGACTGGCTCGGCCACGAGTGGGTCCACTACGACGCGCAGCACAAGGCGGCGCACCCCAACGCGCGATTCACCGCCCCGGCCCACCAGTGCCCGGTCATCGCCGACAACTGGCAGGACCCCAAGGGCGTGAAGATCGACGCGATCCTCTTCGGTGGCAGGCGATCGACCGGACAACCGCTCGTGCTCGAGTCCTTTAACTGGGAGCACGGCACGTTCCTGGGCTCGACGATGGCGTCACAGAAAACCGCTGCCGCCGCGGGCAAGGTCGGCGAGCTGCGCTTTGACCCGATGGCGATGCTGCCTTTCTGTGGCTACAACATGGCCGACTATTTTCAGCACTGGCTGGACATGGGCCAAAAGGGCGGCAGCAAGATGCCGAAGATTTTCTACGTCAACTGGTTCCGCCGCGCCAAGGACGGCCACTTCCTCTGGCCGGGCTATGGCGAAAACAGCCGGGTACTCAAGTGGGTCTTTGATCGGTGCGACGCAAAGGGCCACGCGGTTCAAACGCCCCTGGGCTACCTGCCGACCGAAGACGGCATCGACCTGACGGGCCTGAACCTGCCGGCTGAGGACTTGCGGGAACTGTTGCATATCGATCTGGACGAATGGAAGCAGCAGGTCGCCCAGTTCCGCGCCCACTACGCCCAGTTCGGCGACACGCTGCCGGTCGAGTTGAGTCATCAGCTTGATGCGATGGAGCAGCGGTTAAACGCGTAAGTACAAGCGTGCTGCGTTTTAGCTAGATGCCTGCGTGATTTATTTTCTCGTCGTCAGGTTGCGGTAGGCGCTGGGGGTCATCCCGGTCTCTCGCCGGAATACTTGATTCAACACATCAAGGCTGCCGAAGCCCGCCTGTTTAGCGATATGAGAGATGGATGTCCGCTCGGGCGCGATCAGCATGCGTTTGGCGATCTCGAGCCTCAGCCGGCGGATCTCCTGGCCCACGCCCCGGCCAAGCGAAGCGTTGAAGCGTTTTTTCAGTAGCGAGGGAGATACCGCCAGCTCATAAGCGATGTCATCGACGCGCAGCTTCTGCTGCAATCGGCTGGAGATATAACGCAAGGCCTCCGCGACCAGGCTGTCGCTGACCGCGTAGTAGTCGGTCGACTCACGCCCGATCACGCCCACCGGCGGGACAAAGATCGGCAGCGGCGGAAGCGGCTGGCCCGAGAGCATCTGATCCAGCAGCTCGGCTGACTTGTATCCGACCAGCTCCTGGTTCATCTCCATCCGGCTGATCTGCGGCGACACATCGACCACGGCACTGAGGTTGTGCTGGCAAAGCACCGCCAGGTCCTGCGGGATATGCCAGCCCCGCGCCTGGCCGAGCTGGACAAGCAGCCGGGCGTGTGGTGCAGTTTCAATGTAGACGCCGATCGGCGGTTCAAAGGCTTTGAGCTTCTCACTTAGCAGTTTTTCAAGCTTGATCCAGTAGGTCGGCGACTCGAACGATTCTTCATCCATCTGCACAACCATGCAGTCATAGATCTCTTCTTCCGCAGCCTTCTGGAGAAAAGCCTGCATCGCCTGGATCGAATGATGGTGACGCTGGTCGGTCATGATGCACAGTCGGCGGAACCCGCGGTCGATCAGGTGCTCGGCGGCCATACGGCCTGACCCCCTCCCGATCTTTGTACCACCTAGTCTGAGAGAACCGGGTCAATGGAACACGCATGCTGAGCCGGAGGGAGGTGCGCAGCACCAGCCGGAGGCTC
>JBGSTE010000621.1:0-7358 GCA_041736655.1 Phycisphaeraceae bacterium
GTTCGTCGGCCTTTCGCGGCCGGCGAAGGAGCCTGCCCCAAGCGGAGCTGTTGCCCGAGGACTCGGCGTCGGCGTCGTAGCCGGCGGCGGCACGGGGCTGGGTCTTGATGAGGCTGTTACCTTTGACATCGAATCGGGTCACATAGTCGCCGCCGGGGCCAAGCATCATGAGTGGAGGTGTCATCGGCATACTCCCTGGGTTGGGGTTGTCGCCGGCCTGGGCCCAACATCTTGGGCCTGCCGACGGGTTCCGGACCCTTATCGCCGAGGCGACGACCGGGTCTTGAAATCCAATCGGCCGATCTGTTCGGTACACGTTAACCGAACGCCGCCCAAACGTCAAGTCCTTGGCGCTGCGATTTTTGCCCGGATTTTTATCGGGGGTTGCTCGCCTGTTCGCATCACGGTCGGGTGATGCGTCCGAGCGTTTATCGGCCGTGAGCTACCAGATCAAGTGCATCCTCTGAGCAGCGCTCCACCAGCGGAAGTAGTACGATCGCCTGTGTCGCAGCCCGACCGGCCGACGCCAGAGCCTACTGGTCATCATTAAAGATCAAATCAGCCATCATCCATAAGTTGTACTAATAAATAATTAGCACAAAATAGGTAGATTCAGGGTTGAGTCTGAACCGGTTCGCAGTATGCTGCGATAAGTGATTTTTTCCGGTCCCCCAGCAAGGAAGTACGTGATGATCCGAAAAGCCATTGCTCTGAGTTGTTTGTCTGCTGTGTCGATGCCCGCCCTGGCGGTGAACTCGCCGAACTTCGATTTGATCTATGAGCCGTCGGACGGTTCGGTGTGGTTTGATACCAACGGCGGGCGGATGATCAACTATGTGCTGCAAGGCGGGCCCTATATCGGTTCCAACCATGTCAGCGCGATCATTCCGCCAACTTTTCCCGCGCCCTACGGCTCGACAACCCATCAACTGGGCTCTTCATTTCTCGCGGCGTCCTTTCTGCCTGATCCGGTGAACATCGGCAACGTGCTGCCTGCGGGCCTGACTGAATCAGATTTCCTCGCTCGTTTCACCAGCGCGCAATACGTGGAAAATCTCTCTCAGCCCAAAGTATCATTCGACCTTTACTACGGCCAGCCCGCTGAACAACAGCCCGTCTACAACTCGGGACCGGCGGTTGGGAAAACCATGCTCTCCATCGGGGTGCAAGGCCTCTTCAACGCCAACGGCCAACCGCTATCTTCGTCTTCAAAAACGATGGCGGTCATCGATGTCGATGGTGACGGCATCGCGGGCTTTGATTTCAGCAACTGGGCCGGTGACAGCTTCCTGCCGGACCCCGATGACCAGTTGGTGATCGGCGACGTGCAGGGCCTGTGGTACGAAGCGACCGGCGACGGCGACCTGTTCGAGTCAAGTGCACCCGCGGGTGTCTCCAACAGCGTGCTGTATTCCGATGAAGCCACGCCCTATGTATTCGATGTCCGCAACGCCGCGAACAACACCGACAGTGTCGCGGGTGCTGGCGACCGGGTCTACCTGTTCTACTTCCCCGACCTGCCGATCGACGCAAGCAAGCCCGGCCCTTTCCAGTCCTTTGGCGTTGTCAATGTCGGCGCATTGTCCAACCCGGACGAGCGGACGAACCTGTTCACGCTGCCATTTGATACTTCCTACCTCGCCGACAACTCCACCGGCGAAGGCGCGCTCGCGGTGTTCGCCACCGTGCCCGAGCCAGCGACGCTGGGCTTGATCGCCGCCGGGGGGGTGCTGATCGGGTGGCGCAGGCGGGGTTAAATCGGCTGGCGTTGGTCAATCAGGCTCGTTTATGCAGGCGACGATCAGCCCTTCTATGCTGATGTCGCCTTTTGCATGCGCTCGTGTAGCCATGCGTGATACTCCTGCTCAAGTCGACCCAGTGAAGCGATCGAGCAATGCAAGCAAACCGTGGAGATCTGCGATGTCTCAAACATTCTCGATGTGCTTAGTCCTGTTGTTGTCACTGCTGTTTGTTCAGTTGAGCGCGGTCGCGCAGCAGGAGAGCGCGGGCCGTCGGCCGCATGTCGTGTTCTTCCTGGCCGACGACCTGGGCTGGGGCGATGTGGGTTTCCACGGCAGCGAGATCAAGACGCCGAACATCGACAAGCTCGCGCAGGCCGGCACGGAGCTCAGCCGGTTTTACGTGATGCCCGTGTGCTCGCCCACGCGGGGAGCTCTCATGACCGGCCGACACCCCATCCGCCTGGGCCTGCAGGTCGGCGTTGTCCGGCCCTGGGCCAGTCACGGCCTGCCTCTGGATGAACGCACCCTGCCCCAGGCCCTCAAAGAAGCCGGCTACACCACCGCCATCGTCGGTAAGTGGCACCTGGGTCACAACGACCGAGCCTACCTGCCCACCCGACGCGGGTTCGATCACCAGTACGGCCTGTACAACGGCGCGCACGACTACTTCACGCACCTCCGCGACGGCGGACACGACTGGCACCGCGACGACCAGCGCAGCGATGACCCGGGCTACGCCACCGAACTCATCGCCGCCGAGGCAACACGCCTCATCGCAAAACACGACAAGAACAAGCCGTTGTTTCTATATATCCCCTTCAACGCCCCGCACTCGCCGATCCAGGCGCCGCAAAGCTATATCGATCGCTACCCGCAGATCGAAAATAAAGAGCGACGCATCTACGCCGGCATGGTGACGTGCATGGACGACGCGATCGGCCAAGTCGTCGAACAACTCAGTAAGAGCGGCTTTGATCTGAACAACACGCTCATCGTCTTCAGCAGCGACAACGGTGGCATCCCGCGCTTCGGCTCGGTCGGCCAATGGCGCGGCAGCAAGGGCACGCTCTACGAGGGTGGCGTACGCTCGCCGACGGTCGTGGTCTGGCCCGGCCAGGTCAAGGCCGGCGGAAAGGTCGATGAACCCCTGCACATGATGGACTGGTACCCGACGCTCTTGAAACTCGCCGGCGTTGACCTGAAGCAGGATAAACCGCTCGATGGCAAGGACGCCTGGCCGACGATCACGCAGGGCCAGGCCTCGCCGCACGAGCACATCCTGCTCAACGCCTCGCCCTTCACCGGCGCGCTGCTCATCGACCAGTGGAAACTGGTCTGGAACGGCCAGGTCGCCGCCAACGACACGGCCTTGCCAAAGCAGGAAAAGTGGGAGTTATTCAATCTTGATAACGACCCGCGCGAGCAGAACAACCTCTACGCCCAGGAAGCTGAACGCGCCGCGATGATGAAGAAACTGCTGGAGCAGTACCGCTTTGAAGCGGTCGCACCAAACATCCCGCCCAACCAAGCGCCCGCAGATTTCAAGACCCCGGAAGTTTGGGGCCAGGTGCCGTAAGTAGGGGTTTGATGGGAGTGAAAATCCTGATGGGAGGGCGAGGCTCCCGCCGAGCCGGCAAGTCACAGAAGATTCGTAACTCGGCAAAAGTCTCGATCTCCCGCAGGAACTCCTTCTTTGTCAAGTTCTGACGAAGGCGATTGCAAAAAGTATTGAATAAAGGCAGAAAGAACGTATCATCGTGCGGTGCCTTGGACCGATTAGCAGGAGGTCAAATGAAACACAAATTTATTGCCGCTTTTCTCTGCACATTCAGCCTGTCCGCGAGTTCAGCGTATGCCGAGCTGCTGGCGCTTAACTTTCAGCTCGACGCCCCCACGCCCAGCGTCAACACCGTGCCCATCACCGTCAGTGTCTCGGTCGACACCGGCCTGCCGTTCATCGGCACCGTCACCGACAGCGATACCGACAACTCCACCGTCAGCGGCAACGCACTGGCCAACCTCAACCTCAGCTTCAACCCGCTGGGGCAGGTCAGCGTGATCAACACCATCGCGTTCACCGGCGGCCGTGTGCGGTTTGATGACAACCTGTCCCTGAATCTCTCGTATCCCTTGAACCTCGCCAGCGCCAGCATCACCACCACCAACCTCTCCGGCCAGCTCGGCACGCCCACGCCGCCCGGGCCGGTGACGGGCAACACGTTCAACCTCAACGCCCACGCGCTGACACTCAACCAGGGCACGCTCACCGCCGTCGGCAGCGGGCTCGCCAGCGATGTCAATCAGACCGTCAACTTCGCCACCGCGCCGCTCCTTGCCCCGCTCACCGGCTCGGCCTCCATCAGCGTCGTCCTCAACCAGATCATCCACGGCACAGGCTTCTACACCGCAACCATCAACGCGCCCTTCTCGCTGAACCAGGCCGTCCCCGTTGACGACAGCATCAACGCCAGCCTCGCCACCAGCGCCACCCTCATCGCCCGCGCCCAGTTCAGCCGACAAATCTTCCACCCCGCGGACCTCGACCAGGACGCCGACGTCGACGATGCTGACTTCGGCCTTTCCTTCGCCGCGTTCACCGGCCCCGGCAACGCCAGCGATTCACCCGCAGACTTGGATGACGACAACGACGTCGACGACGCCGACTTCGGCCTTTCCTTCGCCGCATTCACCGGCCCCGGCTCATCATCCGCCGTGCCCGAGCCCGCGTCGCTGATGACGCTGGCGCTCGCCGGCTTGTGTGTGCTGGGAAGAATGCGGTCTGAATGTTAGCAGGTGTACCCGACCGCTGTTGACACAAGATCGTCCGGATCAATACTTGTCCAACTCTTGCATGAGGCTCCCGGCGTCATATGGCCGAGCACTCGGGGAATCTTTTGCCTGCAAAACTTTTTCAGGCCGATCTGAATCTGAGGATGACATCACCACCATCGCAGACGCGATACGCTTGACGCGATAGGCCACATCCTCGCCCGGCTCAATGCGCAAGAGGGCAATACCGATCCAGTCGTGGTATTTGTCGGTTGCTTCGGCGGATGAGCCACTACCACTCGGGATAGTGCGCGTTAAGAGGAGGCTGTAGGGGAATTCATCGTTTTTGTATTGGACAATCCGCCAAGAAGAAGGATATGTTCGCCCACACATTTTCGGAATAGCAGCGCCGAGCTGATACTCCTTGCCGATCTCATTGTGCTTAATCGCAAGCATCATCCTGTCAAGTGAGTCGACGTCCGCGCGTGAACGGTGCGTCGTGCAACCCGAGATGAAGACGATGCATGCAATAAGGCACGAAACAACAAGTTGATGCACGGCGAGCTCCTGAGTAATGAATGGGATAATCAAACCGGCCGATGTTACGACGTGATAACTATCCTTTTGATTCCCGTGCATCACTCACCGCTCTTGACGTCATCCTGCTTCGGCTCGGCCTTTTCTTCCGCCTTCTCTTGCCCCTTGATCGCGCGGATGCGGATGTTCTGGAAGCGATACACCTGGCCCTTCTCGCCGTGGTGCTGGATGCCGATGTACCCGCTCGCGTCCACGTCGTCCTGGTAGTCGGTCGTCTGCTGGCCGTTGATCCAGATCTGCAGCCGCTGACCCTCGCAGCGGATGCGGTACTTGATCCACTCGCCGCGCGGCGCCTGCACCAGCTTCGTCTTCTCGCCGCCTTTTTTCGGGGATAGCCAGCCGCGCCGGCCCTCGTCATACAGCCCGCCGGTCCACGCCCGGGCCGACGGGTCGCACTCCGCCTGGTACCCGTAAACCTTGTTCTTCTCCGCGTGGCAACGGAACATCACGCCGCTGTTCGCGCCGCCTTCCTTGGGCAGCATGATCTGTGCTTCGAGCTCAAAGTCGCCGTAGGTCTTCTCTGTGACCAGGAAAAACTTCTTGTCCGCCTTGAGACAGATCACCCCGTCCTCCACCCACGCCTCGCCGCGATCGTACGGGTTGGTCCACCCGGTGAGGTCCTTGCCATTGAAGAGGTCCTCCCACCCCGCGCCCTCGGCCGGCTGATCCTCGGCAAACACCCAAGCGCTACTGGTCAGCAGCATCAACACCGTGAAAAAGATCAGACGCATCAGAAAAGCCCTCATAGAAATTGCGGTTTAAGCCAAACATCAGAACACGTACAAGATACGCCTTCGGCAGGATACGCGTCGCACCCGTCATCAATGCGTTTCGCCCGCCCAAGCCTGCGGAGTCGCTAGACCTGTTGTGTGTGCGAGACGCTGCGAGCATCGGTGTATTCTACTTTGTTCGTTGCGGGGCTTCGCCTAGGTTCAACACCTGCCATCTGTCGGCTCAAATCATTCAGTTGTTCAGGGCAAATCAGTGCGCTCCGATTCCAGAAACATCTACAAACGAAGATAGCCCTGACATCACAACGTGATTATCCGACTCAAATGAAAAACGAATTGCATCGATTTTCTTAGAGTCAAATAAGACATTTTCCTTGGATAAGACGATGTCAACTATGTTATTTGTGTCCCACTTGGTTAGCGAGATTGTATGCAAACCAATAAATCTCAGGCCAATTGTAGCTGTATTGAAACCACGTTTTGACCATTTTGTTGGAGGAGTGGCTGGATAGTCATTGAGCGTGATACCGACTTCAAGACAAGGGCCGTCCTGATCGAATTCCATGCACCGCACGCGGACTTTCTCTAGTCTAGGAGCTTCCTGAAAGATGGCATAAACACGCTCAGGATTTAATATGAAGTTAACCCAAGTAGTCATGAAATCTACCTCTTGGAATTGTAGTGTTCTTTCGACGCTTTGGCGGAATGGGGGCTTTGTGCAGAACCCGGAACGTGATGTCTGAAATTGGCCATCGCCAGGTTGCTCCAAGTTCTTGCGAGCATAGACGGGTTGAGCCTGCCGAAGCCGGCGGAGTCGTTGGTCCTGTTGTGTGTGCGGGAGGCTGCGTGCATCGGTGTATTTTACCTTGTTCGTTGCGGGGTTTCGGCGAGGCTCAGTCAGGGACAGCCGCTGATTCCTTTTTCGCGTCTTGTATTTTTTGTATCGCAGTCTCAAACTCTGAGGTAAATGCACTGTTATCAGGATGTTTGAGTGCCGCATACAAATCCGGCAAGGCGAGCGAAGCTTTTTCACCTAAATTTCCTAAAATTTGCGCCGCAAACACGCTCACGTCGATTGCCTTTGGATCATTCAGGCAATGGATTAGTTCAGGAATCAACCGTTGAGCTTCCATACCTTTGTCTTTGAGCGCCAAAATCGCTGCCCTGCGTGTTCCATGATCTTGATCCGCTAAGCAATTGCCTAAGAATTCAACTTCATCGTAGTTTGTGGCATCCACCTGCCCCAATGCTCCAATTGCATAGTATCGGGTTACTAATGTATCAGTATCGCAGAACTCAAGCAGTTCATTTAATGCATTCACGTCCGATGGGTCAGCTAATAGCGTATCTTTTAACTTATCGATTTTTTGGGCATTAGATAGTCGCCCCTGAAAAACCCAATCACCCGCACCCCGATTGATATTCGATTGGCTTGGCGTGGTCTTGGATCAGCCTTTCAAGCCACAACCGCACGGCCCGCACCGCGCAGCGGCCACGCCGCCCGAGGCCGGCCAGCAGT
>JBGSTE010000630.1:0-2559 GCA_041736655.1 Phycisphaeraceae bacterium
CGGCATCGCGTTCGCCGCGTTCACCGGCCCCGGCGGCGGGCCGGGCGTGGTGCCTGAGCCGACATCGCTGGCCCTGCTTGGCCTTGGCGGTTTGATGATCGCCCGTCGACGACGCGGCTAAACAACCTGCACGGCTAAGCACATCCTCCTTCGCCCGATCGGGATACATCGTGCCCCGGTCGGGTTTTTGTTTGCTGTGTGTGCCGGCGTTGCGATCAGCCCTGGTGCTGCCTGCGGAATCGGCTGGGGGTGATGTTCGTGGACTTGCGGAAAAACTCGGTGAAATGGCTGACGCTGGCAAAACCGCAATCCACGGCAACTGCGGCCAGGGGCGCCTTGGAGTCGATCAGCGCCCGCTTGATGAAGTCGATGCGAAAGCGGGTGATGGTGGCGTAGATGGACTGGCCCAGGTGCAGCTCGAAGAGGCGTTCGAGGGTTCGGCGGGAGACGCTCATCGCGTCGGCGACCTGCGGCACGGTCAGGGCGTGGCCGGCGTGGTCGGCGATGTATCGCATGGCCTCGGTGACCTGTTCGTTGGGCGTGATAAACGTGTCCGAAGATTCGCGAATGACCAGACGCCTGGGCGCGATGAATAACGGACGATCGCGCAGGACCGGCTCGCCACGCATGAGCTGATCGAGCATGCCCGCGGCACGGTAGCCGGTCGTGAAGTAGTCGTGGTCCACGCTTGAGAGCGTCGGCCTGGCGCAGGTGCCGATCGTGTAGTCGCCGGTCTGCACGATGATCGCCCGGTCGTGCGGCACGCGCAGGCCCAGTTCCCGACAGATCTGCGCGAGGTATCGCCCGATGATGTTGCTTGAGACCAGCAGGCCCGTAGGCGTGGGCAGCTCGGCGACCCACGGCTGCAGCGCCAGCCTGAACTGTGCAAACGCGTTCCACTGCGTCTCGAAGCTCCGCTTGACGGTGAAGGCAGTCGGGGGTTGAAACCCGGCGGCGACGACAGCGTCGGACAGGCCTTCGAAGTCGACGTGGAAGCTCGCGTCGCGTGCAAAGCCGATGTAGGCAAAGTGACGGAAGCCGCGCTCGACCAGGTCTTCGCCTGCGAGTCGGGCACCGGTACGCTGATCGTAGAGCACCGTGGGCAGGTCTTTGGCCGGTGAGTTGCCCCAGTGATTGACGATGGGGATGTTGTGTTCTCTCGCCGCGTCGGCGACGTGTCGGGAGATCCGTCCGACGATGCCGTCGTAGCTGGTGACCTCGACCTTTCCGCTGGGCCCGACCAAGTGCGGGTCGACGATGCAGTGCCAGGCGAAGGCCTCGGCATAGTCGAGGATGCCCTGATAGCACTCGTGGTGCCAGGGGTAAGGGTGGTCCAGTTCCAGGGCGATGGCGATGCGCCTTGGCCGGGGCTGGTCGGGTTGGGCGGGCTTGCCGGTCATCGAGGAGCGGGCCTGTCAGCAAAGGAATGCGGGGGTATCAATGCCCGGCCGGGGCTGTCAGAACGCCTGATCAAGCCGGTACAACGCGAGCAACCTGCCCCGCGTGCATAGGGGAATCATCGGCGATTTTAAGCGATCAGGTCGGCCAGGCGATCGGCAGGTCTGCTGTGATTGGAGTCAAAATTAACGATTGTATTGTGCCGGTTGTCGGTTAAAATCGACTCGCTAAGTCCTTTCGAACCTTTGTTCATACAACCCTGAGGAGGAACGATTCATGAAGAAGCCGATCCAATCCGTGCAGCGCGCGACTGTGCTGGGCCTGTTTGCCTTGCTCGCCAACTCGGCGGATGCAACGCTCGTTAGCCAGTTGGGCATCCTCGACCTGAGCGCTAACAGCGGCATCAACCCCGCGACCGGAGCCGCCTGGCAGGCGGGCGACACCTACCGCCTGGCCTTTGTCACCAGCACCACGATCGACGCGACCTCGACGGACATCAACACCTACAACACCTTTGTCCAGAGCGCGGCCAACAACAGCTCGGCCTTTGGCAACCTCGGCAGCGTCAACTGGAAAGCCATCGCCTCCACCGCCAGCGTCAACGCCATGGCCAACACCGGCTCCAACCCCGCGGTCGATGGCACCGGCGAAGCCGTCTTCCTGCTCAACGGCACGTCGATCTTCGCCGCTAACTACACCGACCTCTGGGACAGCGCCAACAACAGCCCAACCATCCGCATCAACCGCACCGAGAACGGCGACACGCGCGCGGGCAACTACCCCGGCACGTCGATCTGGACATCTTGGACCGCTGTGTGGACCGGCACGAACAACAACGGCAGCACCAACACCAAGCCGATGGGTAACCTCAACGGCGTGCGACATGGCCTGATGAATGCGGAGAACAACTTCTGGCTCACCCGCGCCGATGCCGACGGCGCACTCAACAGCCTGCCGATGTACGCCCTCTCGGCCGTGCTGACCGTGATGGATGACAACCCCTTCGACCCCGCGGACCTGGACCAGGACGGCGACGTCGACGACGCGGACTTCGGTATCGCTTTCGCGGCCTTCACCGGGCCCGGCGGATCGAGCAACTCCCCTGCCGACCTCGATGACGACGGCGATGTTGACGACGCAGACTTCGGCATCGCCTTTGCA
>JBGSTE010000631.1:0-7204 GCA_041736655.1 Phycisphaeraceae bacterium
TGCAAAGGCGATGCCGAAGTCTGCGTCGTCAACATCGCCGTCGTCATCGAGGTCGGCAGGGGAGTTGCTCGATCCGCCGGGCCCGGTGAAGGCCGCGAAAGCGATACCGAAGTCCGCGTCGTCGACGTCGCCGTCCTGGTCAAGGTCGGCAGGATCCAAGGCCGAGCCGACCAGCAGCACGCCCGTGCCGATGAAGAAGCCGCTCTCAAAGTCCGTCGAGCCGTTGCCCAGAGCACCCCAGGTTCCTTCGGCCTGCGGTAGGCCATTGAAATGCAGGCCGGCGATCGTGTTGGTCCCTGTGAAGTTCAGCTCGACGAGCGCGTTTTGCGGGTCGTTCTCGTCGCCGGTGATGAACAGCGAGGTCGTCACGGGCAGCGAGGTTTCAGCCAAGAGGCGGATACGGCTTTCTTCGAGGAACGTGTCGCCCGTGTAGGCCTGGTTGGCACCGAGCACCAGCCGACCCTTGTCGTTGGCGTGACCGCCCTGCGTGCCTGATCGGTAGACATCGTGGACGCCGCTGCCGAGCACGCCGTCTGCAATCGTGTGGAGCTTGGGCCTGAACGTGCCGCCAGACCCGGAGAGAAAATCGCCGCCCTTGAGGTCCACGACACCGTTGAGGATCAGAGCACCGGGACGGTCAAACAGTAGGTCCACGCTGTTGGTGCTCGTGATCGAACCGTTGAACGTGAGGTTGGCGTTGTTGCCCCCGCCGGTGCCCAGGGCCACGGAGCTGCCGCCGGCCGCTTCGAGCACGAGGTTAGGATTCATGATCAATCTCAAGTCGTTAGCGCCAGAGACCACCGCGTTGGCGTCACCCAGGCCGCTGGTATGGATGTGGATCGTGCCTGCACCATTGATCGTGGCGACGGGGCTGGTCGTCGATGGGGTGATTATCCTGACGGCATGCACACTGCCGGCCACATCCATCGTAAAGCCAGCAAGATTGCTTGAGTTGATGCGGACCACGTCGGCGTTTGTGGTGGCGACGACGCCCCCGCCGGCAAACCCGCCCGTGTCGTCGGTCGTCCAGAAGGCATCGCTCCCCCAGGTCCCGCCGCTGTCAAACCCTGCGGATGTAGCGTTGGAGTCCCAGTACAAGTCGCTCGCCTGCGCGGCCAGCGACAAGGCCAGCACGAATCCAGAACCTGCAAAAACCAGCTTATTCTTCACCTGCATCTGTTCACTCCTGTGCTCATGACGAGCGGTTGATGGGATTCACTAAACGTTACGCGTTTGAAAGGGTGTGTCTCCGGGCACGCTTGCCTCCGGTTACACAACGCACAAGTCGGGTATGGACGTCACGTCAATCACAAACAGACGGAGCGTTGAACGAATATCAAAAAGATAAGCGATCGTCCCTGATCTGCAAGCCCTTTTTGTCAAGTCAAGTAAAATAGTGGATGATTTATTTGCATGACAGCAAGATTCGCGTGACTACGGCTACTGGGCGTGCTAAATCAGCTATTAATTTCGCAACCGGTCAAGCGATCGAGGGTCTGTTGACATGCCGGCGATCAATCCGAAGTGCGGTTTATCTTAATGCGATTCTGCATACAACGCATGAAATATCAGCTACTTTCAGGATTCATTTCAGTCTGCGCGAATCGGCTGAAGATTGGCATAAAAGCAGGTTTTCAGCATGATGATGAGCGATATCATCACCGCATGGGAATCGAACGCGTAAACGCATTGTTTATAGGGTCTGCTTGAATATTGCGCGATTGTGGAAGATACTGATGCATGTGATCTGTAACAGGTCTGCACGAACGGGTGTCGCTCTCTGATCTGGCCGAACGCGGCCGGCAGGTTGAGCGGCTAACTGGCCAGTTGATGAGTACATGCCCATGAAACGCCGACACGTGCATCTGTCTCTGCTGGTGGGCCTGGGGGTGCTGTCTTGGCTCGCGCTTCAGGCCGATCACGCGCGGGTGGATGCAAGCGAAGGCGCAGGGGGCAGCGTCAATCCCGATGAAGGGGTGAGCGTCATCGCGTCGCCGGCAGTATCGCAGGCCTTGCAGGCTCGTTTTGACCGGGATATCGCGCCGCTGCTTGAGACCTATTGCGTGGGTTGTCACGGCGAAGACGTAAGCAAGGGCAAGGTCACGCTGCATCAGATCGGTGCCGAGATCGGCGATGCCCAGAGCATCAGCATGTGGAAGCGTGTGCTGGAGCAGCTTGAGATCGGCGCGATGCCGCCCGACGACCGCAAGCAGCCGGGGGCTGATCAGCGCCAGGCGGCGATCGAGTGGATCAAGGACCAGCTCACCGCTGCGGGCAGCGGGTTTGAGTTAGAGGCCCGGCTGCTGCTGCCTGAGTTTGGCAACCGTGTCAGCCATGAGTTGCTGTTCAGCGGGGAGATTCAGGACCAGCCGTACACCCCGGCCCGTTTGTGGCGGATGAGCCCGCACGTGTTCCGCGGCAAGCGATATCAGCTCAGCACGCCGGGTGGACTTGAGGCTGAGCCGGTGGCTTACGCGTCCAAGACCAGCGCGATCCGCGATTATGCGGCGCAGGAGTTGATGGACGAGTCGGGCTTTATCGCGCTGCAGATGGCCTTTGACGACATCATCAGCACGCAGTTGCACGAGCGCGAATCGTTCAAGGCCATCACGCAGTCGCCCGATCCACCGACGCAGGAGGCCTTGCAGCGGGTGATCCGTGAAGAGTTCCTCCGTGCGACGGGTCGGCAGGCCAGCGATGAAGAACTTGCCCGATACCTCGACTTCATGACCCGCAGCATCGGTCAGGCGGGCAATGAGAGCGGCCTGAAGATCTCGCTGATGGCGATCTATCTATCAACCGAGGCCGTCTATCGCTTTGAGCTTGGCCGAGGCGAGCCCGATGCGTTTGGCCGACGGATGCTCTCACCGCAGGAGGTCGCGTTGGCGCTGGCGTATGCGTTGACGGACGCGCCGCCCGCAGAGAACGCGATCCTCACCGCGGCACTGGCCAAAAAGGAATTAAGCAGTAAAAAGGACATCGAGAAGGTCGTCCGCCGGATGATCGAGGCGGGCTCGCCCCCGATCCGCAAAGATTTTCCCGCCGCACCGTTCCCGCGGATGATCCAGGAAGGTGATCACGGCTACGCCTACTATCCGCGCGTCGTTCGTTTCTTTGAGGAGTTCTTCCAGTACCCCAAGGCCGCGGGTGTTTTCAAGGACAGCCCCGGCGAAGGTATCGGCGAACGTGCTCTCGTCGGCGCCCCGCAGGGACATATCGCGGCGATCGTGAACGAAGACCGCAACGTCTTCGAGGAACTGCTCACCTCGCCGAGGTTCAATGAAAACAAGGAACAACTGCTAAAGCTGTTGGACCGCAAGTACGAACAGAGGCTCAAGGCCACGGACCAGTCGCAGCACGAGGCGATCCATCAGTGGTACCAGAGCATGCTCAAGGCATCGAGCAAGCTCAAGAGCGAAACCTTCCGGGCCGGGATCTTGACGGACCCGAGCTGGCTGATCACGTTCTCGACCAACAACGAGAACGACCCGGTTCACCGCGGGATCTGGGTGCGAGAACGATTGCTGGCCGGGAGCGTGCCGGACCTGCCCATCGATGTGGATGCGAAGGTGCCCGAGGACCATGACAAGACGCTGCGTGAGCGTTACGACGTGACTCAGGCCTCGGAGTGCTGGCGCTGTCACCGGGCGATGAACCCGCTGGGCATGCCCTTTGAGAGTTTTGACGATCGCGGCTGGGTCCGCGAGGCGAGGTACTTCGACAAGACCAGGAGCGTGTACCTTCCCGAACCAAAGATCGATGACGCACAGCTTCAGAAACTCATGCAAAAGAGCGAGATCATCGTCATCCCCGTCGACGCGACCGGTGAGATCTCTGGCACGGGCGAAGCGGGGATCGATGGCCCGGTAGCCGACGCCCGCGACATGGTTCACAAGCTCGCCAAGTCCACGCGCGTCCGCCAGTCGATCATCCGTCACGCGTTTCGCTACTGGATGGGTCGCAATGAAATGCTCAGTGATTCGAAGACGCTCATCGCCGCCGACGAGGCTTATGTCAACAGCGGCGGGAAGTTCAGCGAAGTGCTCGTGGCGCTGCTGACCTCGGACTCTTTTCTCTATCGCAAGTAAGCGCACGCTTGATGGACGCTGCCGCGCAGGACCCGCAACCGACCCCAGGACACACGACCATGCGTATGACTCGCAGACAATTCGCCAAGGCCTGCGCTCTGAGCGGTACGAGCCTGGCGCTTTCGCCGTTGCTTGGGCAGATCCGGGCTCACGCCGGCGGACGCGAGCAGGACCTGCCCCGGCGGTTCGTGTTCGTCGTCAAGTCCAGCGGCCTGACCGCGGAGGCCATCCGCCCGATCGGCGTGGACCTGGGCCTGGGCGACAGGCTCGTCGATGTGGCGCTGAAGGACCACAAGCTGCCGGCAACGCTCGCGTCGCTCGAACCGTTCAAGGATCAGGTCATGATCCTCGACGGGCTTTCGGGCGCGAACTTCACGGGCAATCACTCGGCCTACTACGGCGCGTTGAGTTGTTTCCACGGCCCGGACAAGCCCGCCGCCGCGACGATCGACTGCTTGCTCGGTGAGAAGTACCCGGCACCGTTTCGCAACTACGGCTTTGCGCCCAACGGCCACAGCATCGGCAACAACTTCGGGCCCATCGTCCAGGAAACCGCCGTCTTCCCCAAGATCTCCGCCTTCGGTCAGAACAAGCCCATGGCCTTTCAGGCCAGTGCCGAGAAGGCCTACCGCCAGCTCTTTGGCAGCGCCATCGACCTCGCCAGCGGCGGCAAGAAGGAGTTCGCCCTGCAGGAAAACCTGCTCGACTTCCTGGCTGACGATGTCAAACGCGTCTCGAGCCAGGTCAATCAAGATGAACGCGAGAAGCTCGAGCAGTACCTCCAGGCCTTTGAATCCGTGCAGGCCCGCAACGACCAACTGGCGCTGATGCAGGACGCGATCCGCAAGAACGCGCCGAAGCTCACCACGCAATACGCATCGACGGTGTTTGAGGACCGTGTCTCTCTCTTCTTTGAACTCACCGCTGCGGCGCTGATCACCGGCCTGACCAACGTCGTCACCATCCGCGCCGACTGGCTCAGCGCCAGGTACGAACGCTTCGGCTTTGGCAGCGCGACCGTTCACGACATCGGACACCACAAGGTCACGGCCAACGGCCTGGCGTCCGAGCAGGCACGCGATGTCATCCGACAGTTCCAGATTGAACAGATCGCGGGACTCGCCGGCCGACTCAAGGCGGTGCCCGAGGGCGACGGCTCGATGCTCGACAACACGATGATCGTCTACCTCAGCGACATGGCCGACGCCCACCATTCCTCGCGACGCAATTGGCCCTTTGTCGTGGTCGGCGGGCGCAATCACAAGCTCAAGACCACCGGCCGATACCTGCGTTACCCCGCCTACGGCAACAACGGACACATGACCATCGGCAACTGGTACAACACCATCCTCCACGCGACCGGCCAGCCCATCCAGGACCACTTCGGTCAGGTCGATTCGCAACTGCGAGACCTCGATCTCAAAGGCCCGCTCTCGGAACTGCTCGTCTGATCAAACCCAGTTTGAGCGGTCAACATGGGTTGCTCGTTGCCCGTTGACCGTTGCCCGTTGCGCCCGCCATTCTAAAGGACCAGGCTATTCACTTCACATCATCACATCTTTGTCTGCGTGTTTTCGTGGTTGTGCTCGCGGTCGGGCTCGTGATATGCCCGAGCGATGCCTGGGCCCAGGAGTCGATCGAGCAGGCGTCCAAGCGCGTGGTGTCGCAGTACGTGGCGGACTTCGCGTCGCTGCCCAAGGCGGCGCCCAGCACGACCGTGACGACCGGGCCACTCTTAGGTAACGGCGACATGGCGACGAGCCTGGCGGCGGTTCCCGGTGGTCTTCGTTTCTGGCTTTGCAAGAACGATTTCTGGAAACTTGCTCGCGACTACAAGGTTGGCCCCAGCGGGCCACGCGGCTTCGGCGGGCTGGACATCATGTTCCCCGACACCTCGGGCGGCTGGTCGACACAGCAGCAGCTTTACGACGCGGTGTCGACTTCAACCTGCAACGATGCCAAGCGAGCCAGCCAAGTGACGGTGCGATCATGGGTCGCGGCGACGGAGAATGTGCTCGTGCTTGAACTGACCGCCACCGGCCAGGACACGCTCGTTCAGGTCGACCTCTGGGTGCAGGAGGGCAACGGCTCGCAGGTCAGCCGCAACGAACCCGGCCAGCCGCAGTGGGCCAAGCGCAGGTTCGCCGATCAGGTTGAGATCCCTACCGAAGTGGCATGTGCCGTGGGGTTGATCGGGGCTGACTCGGCGAGCTTCACGCTCAAGGCCGACCAACCCGTCACGATCCTGCTTGCCATGCAGAGCGGGTTTAAGAGTAAGTCGCCACTTGACGATGTCCGTGAACAAGTTGCGGCGATCGATGCGGCCGGGGTTGAGGAACTTCAACGTGAGCACGCCGGTTGGTGGCGGCGCTTCTGGTCGCAGTCGCTCGTGGAGATCGGCGACAAGGTGATCGAGCAGCGCTACTACCTGTCGCACTACGTGATGGCCTGCGCCAGCCGTGACCCGCGGTTCCCCCCGTCGCTCTTTGGCACGTGGATCACCAGCGATGATCCGACGTGGATGGGCGACTACCACCTGAACTACAACCACATGGCCCCTTATTACGGGCTGTACTCGTCCAACCACCTGGAGCAGGCGGAGCCTTACGAGGCGCCGATCCTCGACTTTCGCAGCCGGGCCCAGTGGTACGCGAAGAACGTGCTGGATATCCGCGGCGTGTACTACCCCGTGGGCATCGGGCCGATGGGCATCGAGACGACGCTCGGGTACCCCGACGACGGCTATGCCCGGCCAGAACACTTTGAGAAAGGCGGGCTTTTCTACGGTCAGAAATCCAACGCGGCCTACTGCCTGGTCAACGTCGCCCTGCGGTGGTACCTGACGTACGACAACGACTACGCGCAAAAGCTTTACCCGCTGGTCCGCGATGTCGCCGACTTCTGGGAAGACTACCTCCAGTTCGACGGCCAGCGCTATGTGATCGAGAACGACGCGATCCACGAACGCTCCCGCAACGATTTCAACTCGATCGTGTCGCTGGGCCTGGTCCGTAACACGATGGAGCTGGCGATCGATATGAGCCGTGAGCTGGGTGTTGATGCGGATCGGCATGAGAAGTGGCGGCACATCCTCGATCATCTCAGCGGCTGGACGT
>JBGSTE010000710.1:0-1349 GCA_041736655.1 Phycisphaeraceae bacterium
GTCGGCTGCGGCGGACGCGGCACCGGCGCGGTCGTCAACTGTTTCACGGCCGCTCAGGAACTGGGCCTACCCATCAAGCTCGTTGCCATGGGCGACCTGGCCGACGACCGCGTCACAGACAAGCACAACGAACTCGTCGCCGGCTGGGGCGACAAAGGCGTCATCGATGTGCCCGCGGCCAACCGCTTCACCGGTTTTGATGCCTACAAGAAAGTCTGTGGCCACCCGGACGTCGACATCGTCATCCAGACCACCCCGCCGGGCCTGCGCTACCTGACGCTCCGTGAAGCAGTCAACAATGGCAAGCACAGCTTCGTCGAAAAACCCGTCTGCATCGACCCGGACACCTACCACCACGTCATCGCCTCCGGCGAGATCGCGAAACAGAAGGGCCTGTCCATCGTCTCCGGCACGCAGTACCGCCGGGAAATCTCCTACCGCGACTGCATCAAACAACTGCAGGACGGCATCATCGGCGACGTCGTTGCCAGCTACCAGTACTACTGCTCATCGACGCAGTGGCACCTGGGTGACGGCAACGGTTCGTGGGACCAGATGACCTACCAGATGCGCAACTGGCCTTACTTCACCTGGCTCTCGGGCGACCTCATCACCGAGCAGTCGATCCATAACATCGACGCCATCAACTGGTCGATGAACGCGGTGCCCAAGACCGCCTACGCCTCCGGCGGACGCATCGCACGCATCGACCCGGAGTTCGGCAACATCTACGACCACTTCGATGTCCACTACGAATACGCCAACGGTGTCCGCAGCTCGTTCATGGGCCGACACTTCAAGAACGCGACCAACAAGGTCGAGAACCGCTGGATCGGCACCAAGGGCACCATCGACCTGAGCCCCAACCCCGGCCGAACCGCCTGGATCGCCAAGGGCCACGACGGCACGATCCTCGCCCGCAACACCGGCCGCACCGGCAACAACCAGCCCTACGTCGAAGAACACAAGGAACTGCTCAACGGCATCGTCAAGAACGCGCCGGTCATGGAGATCCAGGAAGTCGCCGACTCCTCGCTGACCTGCGTCCTGGGACGGGAAGCCGCGTACACCGGCAAAGAGCTGAGCTTCCAGTTCCTGGCTGAGCAGTCCAAGCTCAAGCTGCGGCCCGACGGCATCGACAACGGCCCCAAGGCCGGCGACGTCAAGCTGCCTTACCCCGATGTCCGCCGACCGGGCACCTACACGATCGTCTGATCGGCCTGCAAAACCAAGGAAAAACAAAAAGCCCGCGTTCTTTGGACGCGGGCTTTTATGATTCTTATCATCATAGTGGGGTACCCCGGCCGCTTGCCGGCCGGGCTGGCGTCGCATCTGAACGTGCCCCGGCC
>JBGSTE010000611.1:0-2231 GCA_041736655.1 Phycisphaeraceae bacterium
GGCGTCGGCGTGTCGGCGGGCGATGTCGGGGCTGGCGTCCTCGCAGCGGTCCAGCGCGATGATGATCTGCAGGTTCTCGTAGTCCTGGCCGCGCAGCGAGTGGATGCAGGCGTCCAAGAGGTCTTCCTCGTTGTGGGCCGGCACGATCGCCGACACACGGGGCCAGGGGCCGGCCGGCGAAGCATCACGCAGCGCATCGGCGACATGCGGCAGCTGGCGCTGCGACGACACGAGGCGAACCATGCCCACGGTCCACACCACGACGCACGTGCCCATCAGCACAATCAAAATCCAGGCGATGATCTCCAGCAGCATCAGGACGCTCGGCCAACCAGAGCGGGTCTCCCAGCGGGTAGTGCGTCGGCCCCCATCACAACCGGCCGCCGCGGGGTGGTTCATGCACGGGCGGGTTCAACCCGCCGACGTCGCCATCGACAACAGCGACACGCCGGTCATCGCCTGGGGCTTGTCCAGCCCCATCAGGTCCAGTGCCGTCGGGAACAAATCCGCCAGGCGGGCATCATCCCGCAGCGACGTCTCCGTGCTCAGGTCCGGGTCCACGATAATGCAAGGCACGTCGTACGTCGTGTGCGCGGTGTGCGGCGAGCCGGTCGTGGGGTCGAACATCTGCTCGGCGTTGCCGTGGTCGGCCGTGATGATCAACTTGCCTCCACGCTTGAGTACCGCGTCCACCACTTTCCCCACGCACGCGTCGACGGTCTCGACCGCCTTGATCGCCGCGTCGAGTTTGCCGGTGTGCCCGACCATGTCGCCGTTGGCGAAGTTGACGAGGATAAAGTCCGGGCAGTCGACGCCGACTTCGTTGACGCGCTTGAGCACGAGCTCGGTGATCTCGTAGGCCGACATCTCGGGCTTGAGGTCGTAGGTCGCGACCCTCGGCGACTGGGCCATCTCGCGTGTCTCACCGGCAAACGGCTCTTCGCGGTAGTCGTTGGCGAAGAAGGTCACGTGCGGGAACTTCTCCGTCTCGGCACAGCGGAACTGCGTTTTTCCTTGTTTGGCAAGGTATTCCCCGCCGATGTCGGTCATCTTCGCCGGCTTGGGGTACGCGACGGCCAGGCCGGGGAACTGTGTAAACGTCTCGTCGTACGCCGTCAGCGTGACGTAGCGGAGGTTGAGTTTCGCGCCGCGGTCAAAGCCCTTCTCGCCGCTATCTGGTGAAGGCGGGACGTTCCCGTAAAAGTCCGGCTGCATGAAGGCGCGGGTCAGTTCGCGTGGCCGGTCACCGCGGTAGTTGTAGAAGAGGACGGTGTCGCCGTCGGAGATCGGCGCGGGCTGGCCGACGAGGCGTGGGGTGATGAACTCGTCGCCGTTCTGTGAGTCGTTGGTGGGGTGGTCGTAGTAGTTTTGAATCGCCTCGCCCGCCCCGCTGAAGCGGGGCTCGCCGGGGCCGTGGCCTGTTAATAGGTCGTAGGCGCGCTTGACGCGTTCCCAGCGGTTGTCGCGGTCCATGGCGTAGTACCGGCCGCAGATCGACGCGATGCGTCCGCAGCCGATGTTCGCCAGTTGCGCCTCGATCTGTTCAATAAAACCCTTGCCGGTGAAGGGCCCGGTGTCGCGTCCGTCGGTAAAAAGGTGCAGCAGGACTTTGTCGCTCGGTACGCCGCGGAGTTTGCAGAGTTTGACAAGGCCGTAGAGGTGGTCGAGCAGGCCGTGGACGCCGGCGTCGGAGGCGATGCCAAGCAAGTGGACCATGTGCCCGTGGCCGTTGGCGTTTTCGATCGCGTCGCAGATCGCGTGGTTGGAGTTGATTTCGCCGGTGCGGACCTGCTTGGTGATGCGGACGGATTCCTGATCGACGACGCGGCCGGCGCCGATGTTCTGGTGGCCGACCTCGGAGTTGCCCATGGTTCCTTCGGGCAGGCCGACATCTTCGCCGGAGGTGTGCAGCAGGGTAGAGGGGTAGCGCTGCATGAGCGCATCGGTGACGGGGGTCTTAGCGAGTTTGACGGCGTTGAAGGCGTCGTGCTCGGGGTGGGGGTTTTCTCCCCAGCCGTCACGGACGATCAGGACAACGGGTTTTGGCGCGGCGGGCATGGATCAACTCCGGGAGCTACAGGCAAAAAAGTATTGTAGGTGATTTGGCGTGGCTTGGAATGGAGATCGCGTTATCGCTCGAGGTAAGGAGATTGATTCCTGTGCGTGGGCGAATCACGATGGGAGGGCGAGGCTCCTGCCGAGCCGCAAGTCGCAGAAGATTCGCGGGGCGG
>JBGSTE010000007.1:0-2025 GCA_041736655.1 Phycisphaeraceae bacterium
CGCCGTCCCGCGCAGCGCCGCCTCGACCGCGACGATCCCGAACGGCTCACGCCACAGCGAAGGTGCCACCTGAACCCACGCCTTGGCAAACAGTTCCGCCTGCTGGTCGCGCTCGACGCGCCCGAGGAACGTCACGCGCTCCGATAACGCATGCGATGCGACCTGCGCCTCAAGCTCGGCCCGCATCGAGCCGTCGCCGGCGATCATCAACTTCGCGCTGGGCACAAGGTCGGCCATCATCGCGAACGCATCGATCAACACCTGCACACCCTTTTCCTTCTCCAGCCGAGATACACACACCGCCAAAGGCGGGCCGCTCAGCGGCGGACGCTGCGACATCGGCTCCACGCCGTTCCAGATTACGCGCACCGGGCCCACACCATCACGCTCGAGCATCGCCCTGGTGTTGTGGCTGTTGGCGACGATCGCGCTTGCGTTTTTCAGGCCTTTTTGTAAGAGATTCATCTGCAAACGGATCGGCAGGTACATCCCCGTGCTGACGCAGCCAGACGCGCGACACACCGCACCGGCGGGCGTATCACAGGCCGACCCGTCGGGCAGCATCTTGTGGCCCGTCGGGCAGACCATCATGTAGTCCGTCGCGTGATAGAGGTGCGGCCGACCACGCAAGAGCGGCATGATGCTCGGCGAGAGCTGAGTGAGGAACATCCGCACATGCACGACATCCGGATCAAACCGCTTGATTGCTTGCTTGAGCGCCGCGGCAGAGAACGGGTTGTAGGCACGCATCAGACCCTGCATCGGGCCGGTGAAGTCGCGGCAGGTCGTGTCGGCCAGGCATGGGCCGGCGTGCTGGCCGTAGGTCGAGGCAAACAGGAGTGCGTCGTGGCCGCGCTTGCGGTACGCGTCGCGCAGCGCAAGGGTCAGATGCTCCGCACCGCCCAGTGGCGTCGCCGCATCATTGACCAGCAGGATCTTCATCAGACCGCCCCGACGGCCGCTGCCGCTCTGCTTGCGCCGCCACTTACCAGACCACGCGGATCGACCAGCTTGCCGCCCTGCTGTGCCGATTGCTCGGCCGCGCAGATCACCGCGAGGCTTCGCAGCCCGTCGATCAATGGCGCGGGAGAATTCGCTTTGTTTGCAAGTGTTTTCGCCCAGGCACCCAGCGCGCATTTGAACGAAGGCTCGCCGACATCGTTGAGCGTTCGCTGGATCAGGCCGATCGTCTGGTTGACCGCGAGCTTGCCGCGTTTGGCCAGACCCGCGCCGGGCTTGGACTCGTTACGCTCGACGGAGCCCGCATAGCGATCGAGCCTGAGCATGCCCTTATCGCCGATGACTTCGATCGTGTCGGTGTCTGAGGCCTGCGAGCTGAAGGTGCCGTCCCAGACCGTGCCCTTGCCGAGCATCATGCGCATCGATCCGAAGTCGCCCTCGTAGTTCATCTGCCGCACCGCCGCGCTGACGCCGACGACTTCATCATCAAGGAGAAAGCGTGCCAGGTCCGCGTGGTGCGTGCCCAGGTCCAGGAGTACGCCGCCGCCGGTAGCGCGCTTCTGCTTCCAGTTGGGCAGTTCACGCTTGGCAGCGCAAAAGGCCGAGCGCACCGCGACGACATTGCCGATCTCACCGGACTTGATGCGAGACTTAAGCTGCTGATGAAGCGGATGAAATCGGTAGTTAAAGCCGATCATGCCGGTCTTGCTCGAGGCTTGCTCGGCAGCGATGACGGAGCTTGCCTCGTCGAGCGTGATGCCGATGGGCTTTTCGAGATAAACGTGTTTGCCGGCCTTGAACGCGTCAATCGCCGCGCGGGCGTGCATGCCCGTGGGCAGGCAGATCACCACCGCATCGACGTTGCGATCCGCCAGCAGGTCCTTGTAATCGCTATAGGCCTTGGCGGTTGGTGCTTTACTCTGCGACTGGGCGCGCAGGTCATCGGCCATCTCGGCGATCGCCGTCAGTTCGACGCCGGGCGTCGAGCAGAGGATCGAGAGATGGAAGAACTGCGCGATGCGCCCACAGCCCATCAGGCCGACTTTGACGTTGCTACTCATGATT
>JBGSTE010000016.1:0-4708 GCA_041736655.1 Phycisphaeraceae bacterium
ATCGATCGGGCTTCAAAGCCCGCTCAACCGGCTCTTGATGGGCCGGACAATTAGAGATTCAGGGATCGGGGGGGTTATTCTTTGCGCCGACTGCCGTGGCCATATCTAAGGACTTTTGGCCATTTTGATCCGCACTCTACAGATAGTCAGCCCCAGATCAAGGGTTAGCGCGATTTTCTGCCGGCTGTGCGCTGGCGTAGCAGCCGCGTAACTCACGGGTCCGGACCCTCAATCAGCTGTCACATCCCCGTTCGTTGCCGCATCAAGCAACCGCTGTCGCGCGTCCAACTATCATTGCCCGACGGCTGCGTCACGATCCGACACTCAACGCGTGATCAGCGCCATCGCCGGCGACAAGTAGTAGTACCACCACGCCGCCGTCTCGCGAGCCACGAAGTAGGGCTTGCCCGGCAGCCCGCGCCTTACTTCGCAGGGCACCGTGTACGCAATCATCCCCGCTCGCTCAAGCGACAGCTTCACACGCGGCAGGTGGTAGTCGTGACTCACCGCCAGCACACGCATCGACCTGCCACGCGCATCCACATTAAGCACACCAGACACATTGTCGGCCGTCGCCTGCGTATCGAGACCCAACCGGTCCAGCACGATCGCCTCGCGTGGCACTCCTTGTCTTACCGCGTAGTTCGCCATCACCTCGGTCTCGTGCGTCGACGCATCCACCGGCCCGCCGGACATCACGATCACCGGCGCAAGACCCTGGTGATACAGCACGCACGCCGTATGCACGCGGTCGGCCAGGGCCTGCGACGGTCGGCCGTCGGCGTAGGCCTTGCAACCGTATACAACAATCGCATCCGCTGGCCGGCGATAATCGCTGCTGCCGAAGAAGAGCATCAGCGATAGCGCCGAACAGACCGCACTCACACACGCCGACCCCGCCACACCCATGAACACCCCGCCTCGCCGGGTACGCGAAGCCTCAACCCTCGGCAGCCCCGGCCGAATCATGCACAACACGCAGACCGCAAGCACCGTCGTCAACGGCACCGGCACTCCCAGCCCCACGCCCGTCGGCCCCTCAGCCGTACGCAACATGTGCGCCGCATACAACGACCATGTACCCATACTGTTGACAAGCAGCACAAAGGCCAAGAGCCCCAGTGCCACCCCGCGCAGCCGAGCCACCCGCCTCGACGAGGGCGATGGAGACAGCCAGCGGTGCAGCAGTGCCACGATAAACACCAGCAGCAACAGCTTCTGCATCAGCCCCGGCAGCGAACGCAGATCGATCCACCAGATGTTCGCGTCATAACCAACCGACCCGGAGAACGAAAACAACAGGCTCAACAACCCGAAACAACCCAGAAACAAGGCCAAACCACGCAGCATCAGATCAAACCCAGAGCGTGCGATCGCGCGGCCGGCCAACATCGGTAGTCGTTGCATACCGCCATTATCGACCCGGTCGCAATCGCCTCAACAAGTTTCTTCGTAACTTTTACCGGGTCGACCGAGATGTTTCAGCTTGTTGTCGGTATGTATTGGTAGCGCAGTATTGCATTCTCATTAACCTCAGTACCGTTCACATGGATGTTGACTCAAAAAGACAATCCGAAAACGCGTCGCAGCGTGAGCAACTGACTCTTTTATGGATGCAGGCCCAGCCGATCGTCGCTGCGTTCATCAAGGCTGCTGTTCGGGATCAGCAGCATTCTGAGGACCTGCTGCAGGAAACCGCTTTGTCTGCGGCAAGGTTTTTCGACAAGTATGACTCAGAAAAGCCCTTCCTGCCCTGGGCGATGGCGATCGCGAGGAACAAGATCGCCGACTACTATAAAGGCGTAGGCAAAAATCGGCTCGTTTTTAGTCTCGACACCCTGTCGCAACTCAGCTCCGATTTCCAGAAAGACGGCGGTGTTGTCCATGACTACGCCGAGTCCCTCCAGCACTGCATGGATCGGCTGTCCAAGACCCCAAAGATCGCCATCGAGTTGCGATATGTCCGTTCGATGAGCTACGCAAAGATCGGCGAGCGGATCGGCCGAAGCACTGCCGGCGTCGCTAACCTCTTGTTGCGTACCCGCGCCGCACTGCTCGAATGCATCGAGGCCCGGCTCGAAGCGGAGGGGCAACGATGAGCGCGGACCTCTCCTTCGATCAACTGGTCGGCCTGTATCTCGACAACGAGATGACCGCTGAGCAGTTCAACTTGCTTTGCGAGCAGATTGCCGGCGATGCCGACCTGCGTCGTCGTTTCTTAAAGCTCTCGGCACTGGATTTCGCCATCGCCCATCACACCGACCATCGCGACCGGCAGAACATGATTGAGACGGACTTTGGCCTAGGTGAACAAGAATCGGAAGAAGATTCGATCTTTGAGCTTTACAAAACAATTCAAGCCAAGCCAGTTAAGCAGGTCGGCCGCCAACTGAACATGCGTGAAGTTCTTTCGCTGACGGGTTATCTCGCGGGACAGGCCCTGCGTGATCAGCGCGTGATCAAGTTCCTGGTCGCGGCATCGCTGTTGATCGGGGTAGTGATCTACATCTCGCTTCGTGGGCCGGGTGAGTCGCCCAATACAAACGGGAACGCAACGAACAACACCCCGCAGGCCCGTGAGTCGGCCCAGCCCGCAGCAATGGTGCCCGTTGCGACCCTGACCTTTGAGCGCGACGCGGTATGGGACCGCCGACCGGGCCAGGACCTCTATGCCGGCCAAAGATTTACCCTCAATCAGGGCTTTGCCGAGGTCAAAACCGTCAGCGGCGCGGTCGTGATCATTCAAGCGCCCGCAACCATTGGATTCCTCAACAACGATAATGCCATCCGCCTGCACGCGGGCAAGCTCGTAGCCACCTGCGAGACTGACGCCTCCAAAGGTTTTATCGTCCGCACCCAACACATGGACATCACCGACCTGGGCACGCGCTTCGGCGTGGATGCCTCCGACCATCACACAACGTTAGTCAGCGTATTCGAGGGCGAAATCGAAGTTGCCGTCCCCGCGGAAGAAGTGATAAAACCCGTCGGCCTCTTCGCGGGGCAGTCGGCATACGCTGGCAACGACAGCGAACTGGTCACACGCGACACGATCGAGTTAGAAACCTTCGCAGACCTCCTGCCTCGGTACGTCACCTTGCCTCACACCGGCACTGGATTGTCCGCTGGACAGGCCGACCGGGCCTGGTCCATCGTCCGCATCGACGGCGAGGATCTGGCCACGCCCTTGCACCCCGTCGTGGAACGCAATCGCGCGGACCGATCGACCTTGCCCAGCCCAGCGCAGTGGATCGTCTGGAACCCGCCGGCCAAAGCCGAGAAACAAGCCGAGGTGTACCTCTTTGAAACGCTCGTCAACCTGCCCGCCGACCTGGACCCAACCACCGCAAGCCTCGAACTGCAATACAGCGCAGACAACCGGCTCAACGCCGTCATCGTCAACGGCCACCGCGTGCCCCTGGCCAGCACCGACACCGAAGCCGACAACTCGTTCGACACCCGCCGACACCGCATCCGCGACCACCTGCTCCCGGGCGAGAACATCATCTGCTTTGAGCTCTACAACACGCCCAAACCCGGCGGCAGCAACCCCAGAAACACCGTCGGCCTGCGCCTGGACTGGCATTACCTGGCCTCCGATACGCCCGACTGGCGCGGAACAACACACCGATGACACAGTCAACCCGCAGACGTTTTGATTGACACACCTGGCCGCACCTAAGGCAACCATAAACGGACTGGGGAGGAACCCCATGGACTACCACCGACAACAACATGTTGCCACCGCTTCGAACCGTCTTTTCGTTTTGAGCCCCCAGCCTTGTGCGTCACAAGCTGGGATTCAACAAACCTGCTTTACCCAGGAGAAATAACATGAACATGCGTAAACAAACACTTCTAACCGCCGCGCTGCTTGCGGCATCCACGATGGTCGGCTCGGCCCAGGCCGCGATCATGATCACCAACGAGCCGGGCCACCTTGGTTTCGGTACAGGCGGCACCAACATCAACGGCGGCGGGGCACGCAGCACCCACACCATCACCAATTTCTCGCTCAACGGCGGCAACGCGGTAGTCCTGTTCTTCGCCGCAGAGGGGCCCTCTAACAACAATGACGTCTCGCTCAGCGCTACCTACGGCGGGCAGGACATGACCATCGTGCAGACCGTTGGAGCCGGTCCGAGCGTTGATCGCTTTCAGGCGTCGATCGCCTACATCATCAACCCGAATGTTTCGACCGGCGACATCGTCGCGAACTGGGTCGTCTCTACCGAATCGATCATCGAGGCCATCGCCCTGTCGAACGTGGGCGGGGTCGTTGGATCCGCGTCCGGGGACGACACCGCCTCCACGAGCCTGAACTACACCACCACCCTGGACGGCGGCTTCGTCGTGGGTGCCGGCATGAACAACGCCTTTCAGGGCGGTCCCACTTCTGCACCCAATAACTCGGGCAACAACATCGATACCGCGCTGTTCGAAGATAACGTCTCGGCCAACTTCGCCGCGATCTTTGCTTACGGCGATGTCGCCACCGCAGGAAGCTATACCGACACCATCGGCGGCAACCCCTCTTCCGAATCGGCAGCACTCGTCGCTTTCGAAGCCGTCACCGCGTTCGATCCCGCCGACCTCGACCAGGACGGGGACGTTGATGACGCGGACTTTGGTATCGCCTTCGCGGCCTTCACCGGCCCCGGCGGTGTCAGCAACTCGCCAGCGGACCTCGACAACGATGGCGACGTCG
>JBGSTE010000027.1:0-2766 GCA_041736655.1 Phycisphaeraceae bacterium
CAACGGGCTTGGGCGCGGCCGGCCTCTCGCGCGGCGGCGGCGGGGCGGGCGTGGGCATCTCGTCGATATCCATCGCCAGCGCGTACACGCTGTCATCGTTGTCGGACTGATGCACAACCGGCAGCCCCTTGCCCGGCTGCTTGGGCACGGTGAACTCGGTGTTGCACTTCTTGCAAGGCACGAGCTGGCCGACGAGCGTCGGCTTCCAGCGGTAGGCCTTGGCGCAGGAGGGGCAGATCACACGTTCGTCGTCTTGGGTTGCCATCACAATTGCCGGTAGAGGATGCCTGATGATACGTCAACTGCACGCGGAGTTGAAACGGTATGGTTGGATTCAATTAAAAGATCGCCGAAACGATAACCGAACCCAGGAGCGCGCCGATGCCGCCACCGACGAGCGTGGCGAAGGATGCGCCATTGGCCTCGCTGCTGTCGGCATCAAAAAAGAGCTTCATGCCGGGGTAGCAGGTCAGATACGCGACCGCCAACATGAGCAGGCCTTTGATGCGGTAGTGCGATCGGCCTGAGAAGTAAAGCCCCTGTGAATCCATCCAGTTCTCGTAGAGCAAGACAACGCAAAGCATCAGCGTTGCGGCGGCGAACGCGAGTGCGGGTACTTTCAGCAGTGCCGTACGCAGGTCGCCGAAGCCGCTGCCGTAGATGTTGACCAGGAAGAGGATCGCAAAGCAGAGGCTGAAGATAATCGCAACGCCAGACGCGAGCGTATAGGCCAGCGTGGCCAGCGCGATATCGAGCGTTGTCGCCGCCGCGCCAAATCGCGGGCTGTGCGGCGCGATGAAGAAGGCGATGACGATGAGAAAGATCGCCGCCGCGACCAGATACGCCAGCGGGTAGATGAACTCGGCGCGGTAGTGCTGCTTGAGGATTTCCGGATCGTCCGGCCGAAGCCCCGGGGCCTTGCCGGTGTTGTTGGAGACCTCTTCAAAGCCCGGCTCAAACACTTGAACTTCGAGTACGGCCGTCTGCATACGCTTGCCCTCGCGCAGGTTGAACCCACAGTTGAGGCACAGCACCGCGTCAGACTTCAACGGGCTGTTGCAGTTGGGGCACTTGCCGCCGACCGCCTGGTACGCGAGACCTCCGGGCTGTTCATCGCGGTCAAGGTCCAGTTCGTAGGTTTCGTGGAAATCTTCGTGCGTGATCCCCCGCCCCGGCAGATCCGGCACGGTGAACCGCGTATCGCACGCCTTGCAGGGCACGACCCGGCCGACGAGCTGGGTCTGCCACCGATAGCCCTTGCTACAGCCCGGGCAGGTCACGCGTTCGCTGATGGAGTCACTCATGTATTGCCCCTCAAAGATCGCAATAATGGTATCAGATTGCCTTGTGGATCAATAGCCGGTGGCTTGCGGACACCGGACGCGTTGACAAGCGACCTGAACGCGCGTCCGCCGTGCGTAGCCCGCCGGCTATTTCAAAGCCTCGTCCACATGAAATCCAAGGCTGGATGTGTATAGAGTCGTGAAGTCTTGCGCAACACGCACCGCGTTGTTATGCTTATCGTGTCCCTTTCCTCATGGATGAGTAAGCCGATCATGGGCGTCCCGTTTTACGGATTGATTGAAAACAACCAGCCGCTTCTGGCCGAGTTCCGCGCCGCCTTTTCGCAGGTCGCCGAGTCGGGCCAGTACATCCTGGGCCCGTATGTCGCCGAGTTCGAGAAGCAACTCGCCGCGTACTGCGGCGTGGCGCACGCGGTGGGCGTGGGCTCGGGCACCGACGCGCTGGTCATCGCGCTGATGGCGCTGGGCGTGGGGCCCGGCGACGAGGTGATCACCTCGCCGATGTCCTACGTGCACACCGCCGGCTCGATCGCCCGCCTCGGCGCGACACCGGTGTTCTGCGACATCAACCCGCGGACCTACAACATTGAGGTCGAGGCCCTCGAGGCCTGCATCACCGAAAAGACCAAGGCGATCGTACCGGTACACCTCTACGGCCAGAGTGCGTTCATGGGCCCGATCATGAAGATCGCCCGCGAGCACGGCATCAAGGTGCTTGAAGACGCGGACCAGGCCATCGGCGCCAAGTTCGACGGCAAGCTCGCCGGCTCGATGGGCGACGCGGGCATCTTCAGCTTCTTCCCCACCAAGAACCTCTCGGCCATGGGCGATGCGGGCGCGGTGGTCACCAACGACGGCGACCTGGCCGAGAAGATCCGCCGGATGCGCGTGCACGGCCTGGAGCCGGGCTATCGGGTCCGCACGCTCGGCGGCAACTTCCGCATCGACGCGATCCAGGCGAAGGTGCTCTCGATCAAGCTGCCCTACCTGGATGCACTGACCCGCAAGCGCCGCGAGCTGGCCGATCGGTACAACCGCCACTTCGAGGATATGCAGGTCTCCACGCCCGTCGAAGCGGAGAAGCGCTATCACACCTACAACCACTACACCGTCCGCGTGCGGTCGGACGGCCGCGACCCGCTGATGGCGCACCTGGATGCGTGCGAGATCGATGCGCGGGTGTACTACCCCGTGCCGCTGCATCTGCTCGAGTGCTTTGCGTACCTGGGCTACCGCCGCGGCGAGCTGCCGGTGGCGGAGAAGGCCGCGGTCGAGGTTCTTTCGC
Source organism: Phycisphaeraceae bacterium (assembly GCA_041736655.1). Taxonomy (GTDB): domain Bacteria; phylum Planctomycetota; class Phycisphaerae; order Phycisphaerales; family Phycisphaeraceae; genus JAHQVV01. The sequence goes on from JBGSTE010000027.1 coordinate 2,590, forward strand.
TACCGATCTTCCCCGAGATGACGACGGCACAGCAGGACGAGGTAGTCGACGCGGTGCGGGATTATTTCCGCGCCGAGTAAGCTGCTTGCGACGGGCACCGCGCTATGAACAAGTCGCGCAACAACTCGGGCCCGGAACAGGTCGACGGCTCGACCGAGCACGATGTCGAACGCGCCC
>JBGSTE010000615.1:0-2541 GCA_041736655.1 Phycisphaeraceae bacterium
GCCGACTACGGCATCACCTCCACCCGACAGGCCATCACCCAAGCCCTGCAACACAAAACCACCCGACACCGCCACCCCTACGGCGACGGCCACAGCGGACAGCGCATCGCCAACCTACTCGCTTCGATCAACCTGAGCGCCATCCCGCTGCATAAACGCAACGCCTACTGAACCGGTCTGTAGTTGATCGCGGCGACATGAGTTTGCTGTTTTAGCCACCGCGCGGCTAAGCCGCGTCGCTTCGTAACGTCGCGCTTCATCACGCTTCATCGTGCTCGATACGCCGTATGATGAAACGGTACGACTCAAACCCCACCGGCTGACTGACACGGGCTTGCAGACATGATCACGACTTACCTCTTCGAGTCGCCGGGCACGATCATCATCGTTCTTGCGATCGCGTGGATGCTGATGCGCATCATCGGCCGGCGCGGCGACAAGAAGCGCCTGCTTCAGGTGTCGTGGGTGGTCTTACTTCTCGTCGGCGCGGTCTGGCTGACGGCCACGCTCGTCACCACCCCGCGCGAAGAACTCGAAGTAACACTCAAAGACCTGCTGCTGGCGGTGGAAGACAAGGACTTCGCCGAGTTCTCGCAGATCGTTCAGCCCGCCGCGATGACACACTTCATGGGAGAGGAGTTTGCCCGCGAGGAGGTTCAGTCCCGCCTGGAGCGGGCGAAGATCAAGGACCTGTTATTGCTGGGCGCGACGGTGGAGGTCGACAGCCCGGCGCAGGGCACGACATACATCCGCGTCCGGGCCGACGGCGAGGTGCAGGGCGTGCCGGGCATGCAGATCAGCGAGTGGGCCATCCGCTGGCAATACAAGGACGGCCGGTGGCAGGCCCAGCGCTTCCGCTGCACGGCGTTCGGGGCCGACGCGATCTTTAATAACAACAAGCCAGACGAAGCGCCCAACTGACAGGGCAATCGCATCGGACTCAGGTGGGGCGGGCTTCCAGCCCGCCGTTCAGGCGCAGCCAGAAAAAACGTCCAATTTGGGCTATCGGCCAACCGCGGGCAAGATGCCCGCCCCACCTTTATGTCAGATGCGTTTGCTCTGCCCCAACTGACCGAACCCGCCGGGCCTTGCGATCGTCTGGTATCGTTGGATAGCCCTTTACCGAAAGACGCCATGACCATTCAACGACTTCTGAGCCTCTTCTTCGCCGTCCTCCTGCTGGCCCAGCCCCTTGTGGCCCAGGACGAGAAGCCCGCCGATCTGCGCCCCGCCCGGACCGTCGGCCAGACCACGCGCTACGAGTTCTGGAACAAGATGCAGAAGGACGAAACCGCCGAGCTCTTTGGCCAGACGCAGTCCGAGACCACGATCTACCTTAGCGAGGGCCAGGTCCTCTGGACCGTTGACCAGGTCAACGAGGACGGCAGCAGCGCCTGCACGATGAAGATGCTCAAGATCAAGTTCACGATCACCGCCGGCGAGCAGGAGCCGATGGTGCTGGACTCGGAGAACCCCTCGGGCGAGCAGCCGGTGTTTGACCAGTTGATCGCCGCGATGGTCAAGACGCCGTTGACGGTGCGTGTCAACGCCGACGGCACGATCGCCGCGGTCGAAGGCGTGGACGAACTGGTCGAGGCTGCGGGCAAGGACGCGTCCGAGGCCGACATCGTCCCCGAAGAACTGGACTTCAAGGAAACCGCCAGCGAACTGGCGACGCTGCTGGCCGCGCCTGCGCAAGCCACGATCGGCCAGACGTGGAACAGCAAGAACACATGGAACCAGGACAACGTCCTGCCCGGCACCGAAGCCACCGCCGACTGGGACACCACCTTCACCTACGCCTCCACCGGCCAGATCGACGGCGTGCCGGTCGCCACCATCAAGAGCGAGTCCAACATCGACATCAAGGTCGACCTGAGCGAACTGCCCGAAGACGCCCCGGAGATCGATGTCAAGATCAGTAGCGCCAAGGGCAAGGGCGAAATCTACTTCGACCTCTCGCGCCACGAAACCGTCGCCCGCAACGACAGCATGACCTACACCGCCGACGTGACGATCCAGCCGCCCAACCCCCAGATCCCGCCGATCAAAGTCAAGATCGTCGAGAAGAGCCAGTCTCAACTGCTGCGCGTGGCGGAAGAATGATTGATTAGTTGAGAGGATCGAGGGTGAGGATCGAGCAAGAGGATTGAGGGAGAGCAACGAGTATGAGGATCGAGCAAGAGACTTTCTAGGTTCTTCTTAATGCTCACCCCTCGCCCTCACTCCTCCCCCCTCGCCCCTCGCTCCTCCCCCTCAATACCGCGTCTTAATCCCCATCGCCCGCACCACGCACCAGCCTTGGCGTGCCTCGAACACCGCGAAGGCGCCCATGAGTACCAGCGCCGCCGAAACGGCCCACAGCCACCAGCCAGCGAAGACACCGGCCAGCGCCAGCCCGCCGACGATCAGCCCGGCGACCAACAGCGTCAGGCCATAGACCAGCCGAACCGCCTTACCCTTTGCATCGATGTTGCATTGCATGCCTGAATTGTAGACCCGGCCGAGTCAACGGGCCCAGGTGTGTGATAAAGTCCAGCC
>JBGSTE010000117.1:0-7398 GCA_041736655.1 Phycisphaeraceae bacterium
GACGGCGGCGGCTTCGGCGAACCCACCGACCCCACCGCGCCCCAGTAAAACCGCAAGCCTCACACGCTTCGCCATCTGAACCTCACACCGGCCCACGCCCCGCGCGTGGGTTTTTTCTTTCATCTGACCAATGGCATCTTCTTGTGGGTGCCCCGGCTGCTTGCCGGCCGGGCGACGTAAGACAAGCTCGTCCCGACCGGCAAGCGGCCGGGGCACCCAGCATGATTCAAGTGAGATCACTGTTTTCTTTCGTGTCCTTCGTGTTCTTCGTGACCTCGTAGCGATTCTCAGTTCCCATGCCGTTGAACCGCGCTCTCAGCCTATCAACCCGCTCACGCCGATAGAATCCTCACGGTTTCTTTCATCGATCAGGCAGACCTCATGTTTTTCATCCGATCCGCACAACGCTTGTCCTTGTCCTTCGCCCTGCTCCTGCTGCTGATGCCGCTAGCGGCCCTGGCTGAGATGGAGTCCGCGCTGCTGCACCGCCTGTCTACCGCCGACCTGCGCGGGACGAAGGTGTCGATCTGCGTGATCGATGTCCGCAATCAGGAGCTTCTGGTCGAGATCGAGGCCGACCGCGAGATGATCCCCGCTTCGAACATGAAGCTCGTCACCACCGCCGCCGCGCTCGAGGTCCTGGGCAAGGACTTCTCCTTCAAGACCCGCCTGAACCTGCTGAGCGATCAAGAAGCCCCCGCCGGCGACGGGCTGCCGGCCCTGCTCATCGTCGGCGACGGCGACCCGGCCTTCGGCGCCCCGCGCGTCCTCGAGGCCGCCGGCTACAGCGTCGACCAGATGATCGGCTGGTGGCTGGACGCGGTCGAAAAAACCGGGCTCAACCAGTTCGGCCAGCTCATCATCGACGACCGCATCTTCGACTTTTCCGAAAACCAACGCGTCCACCCCACCTGGCCCAGGAACCAACTACACCGCTGGTACTGCGCCCAGATCTCGGGCCTGAACTTCTTTGACAACTGCTTCCGCGTCACCGCCAGCCCCACACGCACCGGACAGGACGCCAGCGTCGCCATCTATCCCTTTGGCCCAGCCATCGTCCAGACCGAGATGCGCCTGGTCACCGGACGCACCGACCAGTGGGACATCATCACCAGCCCCAACTCCAACCGCATCGTCTTCCGCGGCGAAGTCAAGAACCCGCAGACCCAGGACGTGGCCATGCACGACCCGGCCCTGGTCTTCGGCGAACTCTTCAAGCAGGAATTGGCCAAGCGCAACATCAGCGTCGGCCAGGTCGTCCGACCCGACAACGACCAGCGCCTCGCCGAGGGCAAGACCCTGCACCAGATCAACACCACGCTCCAGGCGGTCCTCAACCGCACGAACCAGGACTCGATGAACCTCTACGCCGAGGCTCTGCTTAAACGCATGGGTAACGCCACCACCGGCGCACCGGGCACCTTCGAGAACGGCGCCTCGGCCGTGCGCAGCTACCTGGCCAAACACATCGACGACCCGACGCTCGCCGCATCGATCCAACTGGCCGACGGCTCGGGCATGTCACGCGACAACCGCGTCAGCGCCCGCGCGCTGGTGCAAGTCCTCAGCGCCCAGGCCCGCGGCGAGAACTTCCGGCCGTACCTCGCCTCCTTCGCCACGCCCGGCCAGCGCGGCTCACTCAAAGACCGACTGGCCAAAGAAGACGACCTCACCGCCGACCTCTACGCCAAGACCGGCACGATCAACAACGTCTGCACGCTCTCGGGCTACCTTGTCTACCCCGACGCCGGCCCCGACGGCAACGCCCGCGTCCTGGCCTTCTCGATCCTCGCCAACGGCCACGGCCTGGACGCCGCGCGAAACGTCTCGGCCGACTACATCCGCGACCTCCAGGACGAACTGATCAAACTCATGGATCAGGAAGCGGTGGGAGTGGTTGCACCTTAAAGCGCATGCAAGACATCAAACGAATCCCGATTAATTTCGGCACCAAGACATAGCTCCGGGCGGAAGCCAGGAGCCGTGATGACCGAGAACTTTTGACCTTATTGCTTGCATAACACCGCCGCTCCTGGCTTCCGCCCGGAGCTATATCATGCCTGCCCCCCTTTTACACACATTCTCACCGCGGCGTATCGCTCGGCAGGTCCGACGAGTGATCGTGCACCGCCACCCATGCGCCGTCGATCTTCCGCACCACCAGCGTGAACAGGCCCGTCTCGTACGAGCCGTCCTTGCCGTGGTTATGGAACCGCCCGAACGCCACCGCCGCGTCGGGAGCGAGCACCATCACATCCAGGTCACTGAAGGTCAGGTCCGACTTCGCGATGCTGTTCGCATAGCGGTCTTTGATCGTCTGGTAGCCGAGCGTGACGCCCTTGGGTGTGGCAAAGCGTGTATCGGGCGAGTTGTGATAGCTCTTCATGAAGCCGTCGAGGTCGTTGGCTGTCCAATCCGCCGCCGCCTGGTTGAGCATCGCCTTGACCTGGGCCTGGGCCTGCTGCTCGCCGCCGGCCGCACCACAGCATGGCCGCTGGGCAGCACAGCCGACAAAACTCATCAACACAACGACAAGCGCGACGGTTTTCATCATCTCTCCAGATCAGCGTTTCATGAAGGACACAATCGACAGCAGCAGCCGACACCGCCTGACAAGATAACCGCTTTCAACCCCTCAGCCTTCATGGCTGGGGACGCGTGGCCTGTATTGTCAGCCGGGCCCGCCGATCTCACAATCCGGTCAGCGCTGCTCATCGGATTGCTTGGCGCCCTGCTGGATCAGGTAGACCTTGACCTCCGCGCTGGTGGTGACGTCCAGCGGGGTCTGGCCTGATTTTGTCCGGGCGTTCACATCCACCTTCTGCTTGACGAGTTCTTCAACGACTTCGAGGTGGCCCCGCTCGGCGGCGAAGTACAGGGCGGTCAGGCCCGCGTCGTTCGTTGCCTTGGGGTCCGCGCCTTTGTCCAGCAGCAGGCGCAGCATCTGCACTTCGCCCTTGTCGGCGGCGAACATCAGTGGCGTGGTGCCGACCATGCCGGCGGCCGGCGAGTCGGGGTCCATCTCGGAGTTCGCGCCCCAGCGCGAATCAACCGGCGCACCGCTCTCGATCAGCAGCTTCGCGATGGCCAGCCGGGATTCAAGGCTCGGCTCGTCGTTACCGATTTGAACGCCCATCGTCGCGCTGGCCGCGACATGCAGCGGCTGGAAGAACTGGTTCTGCGGGTTCAGGAAGTTCCTGGATTGCTTGTCTGCAAGCAGGACCTTGACGACCTCGGCTTGGCCCGCGAGGACCGCCCAGTTCAGCAGCCCGCCCCTGGCTTCTTTTTCGGTATCCGCGTGCTTGAGCAGGACCTTAACGACGTCGGCCTTGCCGTCGATCGTCGCGGTGAAGAGCGGGCCAGGCATCTGCATGAACTGCGCGGGGTCGTCCGCCTTGAGCCGAGGCGAGCTCACGGTGGCACCGGCATCGATCAGCGCTTGTGCGCTCTCTGCATTCGCGGCCAGGTGCAGCGGCTTCATGCGCCCTTCATTCTCGGCGTTGTGTTTGGCGCCGGCCTGGAGCAGCAGCTTGACGATTGCCGCATGGCCTTCTTTGCTGGCGTAGTGCAGCGCGGTCATCTTCTGCGGGCCCGGCTCATTCACGTCGGCCTTGGCGGCGATGAGCTTCTTGACCTGTTCGGCGTCACCGGCGATGACCGCGTCTTGCAGCGGCGTCCTGCCGCTGTCTTTTGCGCCGGCCTTGACGAGCATGTCAACGCTCTTTTCATAAGGCGCTTTCTCAATGTACTGGTTGCCTTTTGCCCATTCGAGGCGGGCGCTGGCGAGCGACAGCGGGGTGTTGCCCTGCTGGTCCTTGATGTCGAGCTTCGCGCCGGCCGCGATGTACTGCTCGATGATCTCGGGCAGGCACCACATGGCCGCGGCATGCAGCGGCGTCGAGCCGGCCTTGTTGGTCTTGTTGATGTCCAGCCCGTCGGCGAGCACCAGGCGGATGGTCTCGGCATCAGGCACCACCGCGCCGGCGTAAGGCAGATGCAGGAAGGTGTCGCCCTGCGCGTTGGTCAGGTCTGTCTTAGCGCCCCCGGCGATCAGCGCGAGCATCACTTCGGGTGAGTGAGACCAGAGGAGCGGGGTGTGCTTGGGGTCGTTGACCTCAGCACCGCTCTTGATCAATAGCTCAACCAGCTTGGTGTTGTTGCTCTTCACAGCATTGGCCAGCGGCGAGATGACCTTGCCCGCGTTCACATCTGCGCCAGCGTCGATCAGCAGCTTGGCGATGTCGGGGTTGGAGGTCGCCCCCAGCGGCGTGCCGTAGCTGCTCTCGGTATTGACGTTCGCGCCCGCCTTGATCAGCAACTGAACAATCTCGGGTGAAGCATGCGTAGCCGCCCACTCAAGGGCGGTCTGGTTCAGGTAGTCCTTGGCGTTGACGTCCGCCCCGGCATCGATCAGCGCTTTGGCGATCTCGATCGACGGCTCCGCGGTGTCGCCTGCTGTCGTGATGCGCTTGGACACCGCAAGCATCAGGGGCGTGGCCTGCCCGCGCTGGCCGTTTGGATTCACGCCCGCCTTGAGCGCGGCCTGGACAGCCTGGAGGTCGCCGTTTCTAGCGGCCTCGTCCAGGAACTCGGCGGTCTTCTTCTCAATCAACGCCGGTTCACGCGGGTCGATGGGCAGGCCCGCGGGAGCGCCGAGCATGGCATGTTGCGGCGGGGTTTGCGTGGTGTCGTTGGCGCGGTCATTGTCGTTGATCGAAGGCAGTGCGATCGCAAGCATCGCGGCGGTGGTCAGTGCAAGCATGGAAAAAACTCCGGGTTTTGAAGTAACAATAGCGCGTAGGCCCCGCTGCTTCCCGGCCGCGGCCAGGCTCTTTCGCAGCGAAGCGGGAAGGTCGTTGTGCGTGGGCTGCTGGGTGTGGCTGAGGCAGATTTCAAGGAGCCTTCGCACCTGGTCGGCGGTGGCGAAGCGGCCGGCCTTGTCCTTGGACATCAGCTTGTCGACGATGTGCGTAAGCCAGTCGGGGATGTCCGGGTTGATCTCGCGGATGGGCGTGGGCGTGGTGTCGCTGATACTTCGCATCACGCCGATGGAGGTGTCCGCACGGAAGGGCGGTTGGCCTGTGCAGAGCGCGTACATGACGCTGCCGAGGCTGAAGAGGTCGGACTGCTGATCGATGGCTTCGCCGCGCGCCTGTTCGGGGGACATGTAGCGCGGTGTGCCGGTGATCGTGCCGACGTGTGTGATCGAGACATCATCGACCGCGCGGGCCAGGCCGAAGTCCGTGAGCGTGACGCGCTCGACGCCTTCTTCGAGCAAAATATTTTCCGGCTTGATGTCGCGGTGGACCAGTCCCTGCTCGTGCGCCGCGGCCAGGCCGGCGGCGATCTGCGAGGCGATGCGCAGGATGTCGATCGTCGGCAGCGCGCCTTCCCTGTCCAGCCGCTTCTGCAGCGAGCCGCCGCGGATGTACGCCATCACGAGGTAGGGCATCGGGCCGGTGCCGCAGACGCAATGGATCGGGATGACGTTCGGGTGCAGCACGGCGGCGGCGGCCTTGGCCTCGCGTTCAAAGCGCCTGCGGGCGCTGTCCTGGTTGGCCAGTTGCGGGGCCATCACCTTGATCGCCACGACACGGTCCAGCGCCGGGTCCACCGCCTTGAGCACCACGCCCATGCCCCCGGCCCCCACCACGCCGGTGACTTCGTACTCACCGATCCTGCCCAGCCGATGCGGATCGTCCGTCGGGGCAAGCAATTGCAGAACCTGCCGGATCACCGCGGACTGCTCAACCTTGAGCGTGTTGGCGAACGCGGAAGAAAACTCAACCGTTGACGCGTTGTCAAACTCCGACGGGCACAGCAGCGTCGCAGCGTGGGCCCATGTCTCTGCGTCGCCCGCGCGTGATTCAAGATAGGCGCGGCAGCTCTCGCATCTCTCCAGGTGCTCCGCCAGGCCCGCATCCTCGGGCTCGACACGGTCCGAGTCGAGGTACGCGTCGATCCGCTGCGGGTCGCAATCGTGGGTGTTGGTTTTCATGGCTCGCCCTGCTCCAAACGCTGGACCTCTTCCCGGAGTTTTCGGATCACCCGGCCCCGCGCGGCGTAGACCATGCCGACGGACTTGCCCAGGGTCTTCGCCACCTCTTCGCAAGGCACGTGTTCCACGACGCTAAGCTCAAACGCCCGCCAGGTCTCTGCCGTCACATCGCGCTGAATGTTGCCGGCGGCCCGGAGGTAACGCTCACGCATCGACTCGAGCCGCAGTTCTTCCTCAACCGCGGGCGCGGCCGCCGGTTGATCCAACAGCAACTCGTGTATCGCCGACCCGCCCACGCCCGGAACCGTGGGCGGACGGGTCAAGGCGTTGAGGATGGCGTTCTTGGCCACCCGCCCAAGCCAATGGCGGAACCGGATGCCCGGCCGGGGCTCCCACCGATCGATCGCGCCCGCGACGGACATCAAAACGGTCTGGGCCAGGTCTTGCGCGTCCGCGTCCTGCAGCCCCCGACGCCGGGCCATGCGGTAGATCACCGGCCGATACATCGACACGAACTGCTCCCACGCAGCCTGTTCGTCTGCCGAACGCATGCGTGCCAGCAGGCTGTGATGTGTCTCGGGGAACTCGCTCATCAGGGTCTCCATCAGGTCTTAACACAGTAGAAGAGCCGATTCGACACGAATCTAACGAGAATCAGAAATTTTGTACCGATGGAGACCTGCGATAAACCTGACACAAGCCCGCAACTCGCCGCGTTGGGCACGCTGCGGGGTCACGTAGACCGTTAATCGAAAGTCTCGTTGGGCTTGCGTCGCAACCAGCAAAGACCCGCCACCTTTCGGCGTTGACGGTTCTAAGTCACTTCATTCCGTGACATCGCGGACGCTGCCCCTGCCACCGCCGCGTTCGGATCGTTAGCCGGCGGGCTCGCCCCGCCGATCACGAGCGCCCGATCCCCCATCAAAAGCGTGACGTAACCGCCGCGTCACCACGCGGAGGCGAACCGAGAACGCACCAACGATCAGAGCACGAAGCGTCAGCAAGTGACCCGCTGACATTCGTCCGGGTGCCACCTCGCGGGTCTCAGCCCGCTTGGTGCCAAACGCCAGCAACGAGCCCATCACAATTTGCACTGATCGCCCTGATAGACGCTGCGTGGCACCCGGCATGATGAAGTGAGCATGCAACCGTAGCCGCCGGGTAACACGCGGGGGTCGAGGCATGCAAATCGTTGCGTGAATCAACCTGAAAGACCCGAGCGCAAGCGTGTCACCCTCGAACCCCCGGGCGTTGCCCGGCGGCTAAGGCCATCGCTCTCGCGCTTTTATTCAATGGGATGCGTATAACTGCTCGCCACCGTCCGAACGCTCAATCGCCTGTGAGCGCGTGTGAGAAAGAATTGTGTGGGAGGGCGAGGCTCCTGCCGAGCCGCAAGTTGC
>JBGSTE010000218.1:0-2160 GCA_041736655.1 Phycisphaeraceae bacterium
GCTCCTTTTCGGGTGACAGGTCGGTGAACGGCGTCGCGTCTTCCACCGGGATACGGTCGATCTCGATCACCGAGAACGGGTTCTCGGCGTAGGGCGGCATGTGTCGGCGCTTGATCGCGAAGTTGAACAGCGACCGGCAGACTTCAAGGATGTACTTCACGCCCTTGTCCCGCAGCCGGCGCTTGGCGGCGTTCGCGTGGCCGTTGGGCGCGACCTCCAGCTTCCGCAGGTACCGCACGAACCCCTCGGCGTCGTGGACCCCGAAGCGCGATGCCTGCTTGTTGGGGCACTGCTCAGCCACGAAGTTGAGCAGGTGGTCGCTCGCCGTTCGGTAGCGGTTGATCGTCGCCACAGACGACCGCAGCACGTGCTCGTGGTGATCGAGCCAGAGGCCACGCAACTGGGTGATGGTGATGGGTTGGAAGCTGGTCGCGGCGGGCGCGCCGGTCTCAAGTTGAGCATTGACCTGCGACGCAAGCTGTCGCGCTGCCTTCTTGTCTTCGGATCCGCGGACCTGGTGCCGCCTGCCGTGCTCGTGGTATCTCAGGTACCACACCTTGCCGCGCAGGTACGACGTGACTTTTCCGACCCGGAAACTCTGAATTGTCGCCATGCTGAAACAGTCCCTGCAGAGAATCCCAGTGCTACAAAGCGCTACAAAAAGCGCTACAAGCTGGGTCCTCTGAGACCGTCTCAGAAGTTCAAATGCCTGTGTGAGCGCGAGTTGCGCCACACGGGCTGTCAGGGAAGCGGAGAGGGTGGGATTCGAACCCACGGTAGCGGTATAACCGCTACGACGATTTAGCAAACCGTTGCCTTCAGCCGCTCGGCCACCTCTCCGGCAAGGTCGGGTGTTTTCACCCAAGAGGCGGATTGTAGCAGGCATGGCGCAGGTGGCAAGATTCCCGGCCAGAGCCTTGCGCCCGCATCCATCGGGGCAGTACTCCGCCAAGCTTTATTGGCGGACATGAACCCCGGTCGGGACATGTTCTGGTGATCTGATTTAGACTGGCTGTCGGCGTTGATCGGCAGGTGACCGTCGGTCGGCAACCCTTGGATTTCAACGGTTGATCTACTATTAAAGAGGAATGGCGTCATGCTGAAATTCAACGCGCTCGGTGGGCTGCGGGCCCTGCTGCTGGTTTTGTTGCTTGCCCTGGTCTGTGCGTGCCGGGCTGATATGGCGGTGAACGCCGACGAGAGCATGGCGACGATCTCCCAGCCGGTGGAGGGCTCGCGGGGCTGGCTTGGGCCGGCGTACTGGGGCAACCGGCTGCAGGACTGGCGCTTTGAGGCGGGGCGGTTCGTCTGCGTCACGCCGCAGGGCTGGCTGCCGATGCGGACACTGCATGACCTGACGCGTCAGGTGACGGACAGCGCTAAGCCGTTCAAGGCGACCGTGCTGGTGTCGCTGCCCCCGGCCGATCCGGGCAAGGCGTATGCGAGCGATGCGGGCGCGGGCATGCTCATCGGCGTGGGCAACGGGCAGATGGACTATCGCTCGGCGTCGATTGTGCACCACTGGCAGGGCTACGGCGCGGGCCTGTTCGTCGGCATCGATGGGCAAGGCCAGGCGTTCATCGTCGACAACCAGCAGCCCTGGACGATCGGCACGGGCAAGCAAGACAACTCCGCCAACGCCGCCAACGCAACTAACTCCGCCAACTCCGCCAACACTAATCCGCTGCCACCGCGCGTTCGGCTGGTCATCACCGGCCAGCGGATGGACGACCAGAGCTACGCCCTGACGGTCGATGCGCGTGACGCCAGCGATGACACGCTCATCAGCACCGCGGTTCGCCTCGTCGAGCCGGCCCGCGTGCTGGGCAATGTCGCGCTCGTCTCGCACCCGGGCACGCAGAACAAGCAGGCCCGGGCCACTGCGCCTGCACGCTTTGGCTTTGAGAACTGGTCGGTGCTCGGCGACGCGGTGACGCACAGCCCGACGCAGGCCAACAGCGTCATCCTCGGCACGCAGTACACGCTCACGAACAACATCCTGAAGTTGACCGCTCAGCTCATGCCGCTGGGCCAGAGCGACCCGCTCACCGCCGAGCTGCAGATCAAGCGCGGCGAGCGCTTGGTCAAGTCCGCCAACGCCGACATCATCGCGCCCGGCTGGACCGCGACCTTCCGCGTTGAGGATTGGGACGACACGCG
>JBGSTE010000231.1:0-6459 GCA_041736655.1 Phycisphaeraceae bacterium
TCGAGCTTGCCGGCGATGGCCAGCGCGTTATCACGGATCAGCTCGGCCGGCAGTCGCAGGCGGGCCATGCGGGCAAGCTGTTCGTTATTGGGGTCTGCCTCGATGGCGCTGCGCGAGGCATTGGAAGTTTGGCGGTAGGTCGCGGACATGACGATCGACTTGATGAGCGACTTGGTGTCCCATCCGCCTTGAACGTACTGCACCGCGAGATGGTCCAGAAGCTCCGGGTGCGTGGGGTAGGCGCCCTGTGAGCCGAAGTCGTTGGGCGTCGACACCAGGCCCCGGCCAAAGAACTGCTGCCAGGTGCGGTTGACCGCGACCCGTGCGGTCAGCGGGTTGTCCTCACGCGTCAGCCACTGTGCCAGGTCCAGCCTTGTCGGCGCGGCACCAGCGACATCGCCTGGCTTAACCGTCGGCAACATGACCGGCACGCCGGCGATCACCGGCTGGTTCTTGTCCTGCTGATCGTACTGCCCGCGCGTGAGCACATACGTCTGCCGCGGGCCTTGCTCCTTCATCACCATGACCGACGACTTACCCGCCTTGAGGTCGTTCTCCAGCACCGTGATCTCACGCTTGATCGTCGAAACGTGACGCTCCAGCAGGTTGGTCGTTTTGCCAAACTCGTCGTTGATCTTTTTCCACTGCTCGTCGGTGCGGTCGGCGGCGGGTGTCTTGATTGCATCGGCCAGTTCGTCCTCTGCCTTGTCACGCACTTCTTGTTCCCACAGGGCGCGGGGCTCAACGAGGTCAGGCGGGTGCAGGATGTAGCGGTTGAGCGTTGCGATGCGCAGTTCAAGGTCCTGCTTGAAGGTCGCGCTGTCGGTGATCGGGCCGTCCATGCGGATGACCGGGTCGGTGTTCCCGTTGGTCGCGCCCATGCCCGGCTCGTGGGCGGTATCGAAGAACGCGTAGAACTGGTAGTACTCGTTCTGCGAGATCGGGTCGTACTTGTGGTCGTGGCACTGGGCGCAGCGCATGGTCAGGCCCAGGAACACGGTCGAGACCGTGTCGACCTTGTCGGCGATGTAGATGACGCGGTATTCCTCGGGGATCGTGCCGCCCTCGTGCGTGTTCATGCTGTTGCGCAGGAACCCGGTCGCCAGGCGTTGCATGTCCGTTGCGTCGGGCAGGAGGTCGCCGGCGAGCTGCTCGAGGACGAACTGGTCGTAGGGCATGTTGCGGTTGTAGGCATCGATCACCCACTCGCGCCAGAGCCACATGTCGCGGTGGTCGTCGATCGAGAAGCCGTTGGTGTCGGCATAGCGGGCCGCGTCGAGCCAGGTCAGCGCCATCCGTTCGCCGAAGTGGCGCGAGGCCAGCAGGCGATCGACAACTTTCTCGTAGGCGTCGGGACTTTTGTCGGCAAGGAAAGCATCGATCTCTTCAGCCGTCGGCGGCAGGCCGGTGAGGTCCAGCGTTAGCCGGCGGATCAGGGTTGGGCGTGATGCTTCTTCGCTCGGCCGCAGCCCGCGCGCTTCAAGATGCGAGAGCACAAAACGGTCGATGTCATTGCGAGGCCAGCGTTGATCTGCCACCTTCGGCAGCGCCGGAGGGCGCGGCGCGTTCAAGGACCAGTGCTGGTTGTACTTGGCGCCCTCGATGATCCACTGACGCAGGGTTGCCTTCTCTTCATCGCTCAGTTTCAAGCCCGAGTCGGCAGGGGGCATTTGCAGCTTGGATTTCGTGCGATGGATGCGGTCGATCAAGTCGCTGGCGTCGGGCTTGCCCGGCTCGATGACGGCGTAGGCCCCGGCATAGTCCTCGCCATCGTCAGTCACATCCAGCCGCAGCTTCGCCTTGCGGTCGTGGTTGTCCGGGCCGTGACAGGAAAAACATTTGTCCGACAGGATCGGCCGAACGTCGCGGTTAAAGTCGATCGACGCCTTCGCCTTGCCGTCCGCCTGCTTGATTGCGGCTTGATCCGCGATGGGGGTGATGCTCGGCGACTGGGCCCGAGGATCGGTTGGCGCGGTGAAGGTGACGAGGCCGACCCATGTCAGCACCGCCACACCACACAACGCGACAGCCGGCACAGACACGACCCGGGCGATGCGCAGACATTGATTGAATCGACTCATGATGGTGCTACCCGACGCGGATTTGTATTTTCCTATTGTAGACCAATCAGGGATGTCAGTCGTGCCTAAACCGTTACATTTTCGGCCCGCCGGTCCGGGTCCGCTGTGGCCGCTTTGCCGTGTAATCGCGGGCAAGAAATGCAGTCCCACGGTTAGGTTTACACAAATTGATCGGCATTCGCGGCTGGCCCGGCCCGCTGCATACCGACCGACCACGCCGGCGTGGCATAAACTAAACTAGGGCCCTGTCGCGACTGAACTGATCTCTCCTCTCGGATGACACCGCGCATGCTTCACTCCCTTCGTCGAGCCTTGACCTGCCTGATGATCCCGGCCGCCGCGTGCCTGATGCCCGGCTGCGGCGACGGCTCAGAGAGCCAGTCGGCTGACCCGGCCGGCACGCCTGATCAATCGATCGTCCCGGCCGCGGCACCCGTACCGCTCCCGCCGATTTCCTTTAATGAAGACATCCGCCCGATCCTTTCGGACAAGTGCTTCGCGTGTCACGGCCCGGACCGCAAGCACCGCGAGGCGGACCTGCGCCTGGACATCGAAGAGGCCGCCAAAGCCAGCCTCGGCAGCTACGCGGCCCTCGTCGCCGGCGACCGCGACAAGAGCGAAGTGTGGACGCGCATCAACGACACGACCGACCCGATGCCGCCCAAGAAAAGCCACAAGGTTCTTGAGCCGCAAGAGATCGAACTCATCGGTCGATGGATCGACGAAGGCGCGACGTACGAAACCCACTGGGCCTACGTCAAGCCGGTGCGTCATGACCTGCCGACTGTCACGGATCAGGCGTGGAACAAGAACCCCGTCGATCGTTTCATCCATGCCCGGCTTGAGCCCCTGAAGATCAAGCCCTCGCCGCAGGCCGACAAACGCACGCTCCTGCGTCGTGTGAGCTACGACCTCACCGGCCTGCCACCGACGCAGGAACAGGCACAGGCCTTCTTGACCAGCGACGCGCCCGACGCGTACGAACAACTCGTTGATTCGCTCTTGCAGAGCCCGGCCTTCGGCGAGCATCTGGCGGTGTGGTGGCTCGATCAGGTGCGCTATTCAGACACGATCGGCATCCACAGCGACAACCCGCGATCGGTCTGGCCTTACCGCGCGTGGGTCATCCGCGCGTTCAACGACAACCTGCCCTTTGATCAGTTCACGCTCATGCAGATCGCCGGCGACCTGATGCAGGACGAGCCCACCGCCGACATGCTCACCGCCAGCGCCTACAACCGCCTGAGCCCGCAGACCGAAGAGGGCGGCGCCCAGCCCAAGGAATACAACGCGATCTACAACGCCGACCGCGTCGCGAACTACGGCGATGTCTGGCTCGGCTCGTCGGTCAACTGCGCCCAGTGCCACGACCACAAGTTCGACCCCTTCACCATCGAAGACTACTACGCCATGACCGCTTTCTTCGCGGACATCAATCAGCCGCTGGTCAGCCACGACAACGGCTACGGCAAAATCAAGGCGCCGCTCATTTTCCTCCCTGAAAACGAGGAACAGGCCGCACAAGTTCAAGCGGTCGAAGCCGAGTATCAGGCCTTTCATGCCCAGAACCCCACCGCCAAGCGTGCCGAGGAACGCTTCTCCAGCCGCGACCCGCTGCCTCCCTTCCCCGACGGTTGGACGCCCGAGCAAACTCAGCAGCTCAACGAAATCCTCAAGAAGCGAAGCGAGCTCGCTAAAACAGTTCCCTTCGTCGTCGTCACCCGCGCTCGCGATGAGCCGCGCGAGGTGCGCGTCCTACAACGCGGCAACTGGCAGGACGACAGCGGACAGGTCATGCAGCCCGCAACGCCCGCGTTCTTGCCGGGCATCGCCACGGAAGAAGGTGGCCGACTCACACGCCTTGAACTGGCGCGGTGGACGGTCTCGCCGGAGAACCCGCTGACCACCCGCGTCGTCGTCAACCGCCTCTGGGGCCGATACCTCGGCAACCCGCTCTCGAGTAACACCGTCGACCTCGGAAGCCAGGGCACGCCGCCGACGCACCCGAAGCTGCTGGACTATCTCGCCGTCGATTTCCGCGACAACGGATGGAACCTCAAGCAACTCATCCGACAGATCGTCACCAGCGAAACCTACAAGCAGTCCTCCGATGCGCGTGAAGACCTCGTGGTCATCGACCCGGACAACCGCAGGCTCTTCGCCAGGCAGTCCCCGCTGCGTCTGCCGGCCGAAGCCA
Organism: Phycisphaeraceae bacterium; assembly: GCA_041736655.1. Taxonomy (GTDB): domain Bacteria; phylum Planctomycetota; class Phycisphaerae; order Phycisphaerales; family Phycisphaeraceae; genus JAHQVV01. The sequence continues at coordinate 4,279 of JBGSTE010000231.1, forward strand.
TCCGCGATCAGGCGCTGATGCTCTCGGGCCTGCTCAACAGCCGCATCGGCGGGCCGAGTGTGTTCCCCTATCAGCCCGCGGGTGTCTGGGAGCCGCTGAACTTCCCGGCCCGCGACTGGCCCACCAGCAAGGGCGAAGACCTTTACCGCCGAGGGCTTTACACCTGGATCCAGCGGACCTTCCCCCACCCGCAGATGATCACCTTCGATGCGCCCTCGCGCGAGTCCTGCACCGGTCAGCGGATGATGTCGACCACGCCGCTGCAGGCGCTGGCGTCACTTAATGCGCCGGTGTTTGTCGAGTCGGCCCGCGTCCTGGCCGAGCACTTGATCCAGCAGGAAGCCGACGACGCCAAGCGACTGGAAAAACTCTTCAACCTCGCGCTGGTGCGTCCCCCGCGCGAGAGTGAGTCGGCCACGCTGCTCAAGCTCCTGCAAAGCCAGCGCACGCACTTTGCCGCTTCGCCCGAAGACGCGAAAAAACTCAGCGCCGTCGGCGAAGCACCCGAAGCTCAGGGGCTGGACGTTGTTGAAGTCGCGGCCTGGACCTCCGTCTGCCGCGTCGTTCTGAACCTGCACGAGACCATCACACGCAACTAAGCGATAGACCCATGACCGATCACGCAAGACAACCCGTCAGGCTCCAGAAGGTCCTTCTCGAACGCGACATCGCTCAGCGATATCTATTGAGCCAGACGCGGCGAAAGTTTCTGACCAGCGCCTTCGGCTCGCTGGGCTCGCTGGCGCTGGGCACGATGCTGGGCCCGCGACTTTTCGCCAACCCGATTCAATCCGCGCCCGGGACGCTTCCGCCTGCCGTGGCCGACCTGGGCAAGGCCTATCTCGCCTTTGCGCCCAAGGCCAAGCGCGTGATCCACCTGTGCATGGCCGGCGGCCCAAGCCACCTGGAAACCTTCGACTACAAGCCCGAGCTCGAAAAGTTCGACGGCCAGACGATGCCCGAATCCCTCACCGCAGGCCAGCCCATCGCGCAGTTGCAGGGCAAGGAACTCAAGGCCTTAAAGCCCCAGGTCTCCTTCACCAAGTCCGGCAACAGCGGCATCGAGATCAGCGACTTCTTCCCGCACATTCAATCGATCGCCGACGAATTGTGCGTGATCAAGTCCATGCGGACCGAGCAGATCAACCACGACCCGGCCCACACGTTCTTCAACACCGGCACGATCCGGCCCAACAACCCGAGCATCGGCGCGTGGCTGCTCTACGGCCTTGGCACGATGAACGAAAACCTGCCGGGCTTTGTCGTCCTCACCAGCGCCGGCGGCGGGCAGAACCAGCCCATCTCCGCACGCCAGTGGTCCTCGGGCTTCCTCGCCAGCAAGTTCCAGGGCGTCAAGCTCAACGCCATCGGCGATCCGGTCTATTACGTCGGCTCGCCCGATGGCGTCTCGACACCCTGCCAGAGCGAGATCATCGAAGCCATCAACCAGCTCAATCAGGACCACGCCAAAGTAGTTGATGATCCGGAGATCGCCAACCGCATTGCGCAGTATGAGCTGGCCTTCCGCATGCAGATGGCGGTGCCCGAGCTGACCGACTTTTCCGCCGAAGACCCGAAAATCATCGAGGACTACGGCTGCAAGCCCGGCGACGGATCGTTTGCGAGTAACTGCCTGATGGCCCGCCGACTGGCCGAGCGCGGTGTGCGGTTTATCCAGCTCTATCACCGCGGTTGGGACCACCACGGCAACCTCGCCAAGGCCATGCCCGTGGCCGCTAAGCTCGTCGACCAGGCCACCGCCGCGCTCATCCGTGACCTCAAGCAGCGCGGCATGCTCGAAGACACGCTCATCATCTGGGGCGGCGAGTTCGGACGAACACCCATGGCCCAGGGCAGCGGGCGCGACCACCATATCAAGGGCTACTCGATGTTCCTCTGCGGCGGGGGCATCAAGCCCGGCATCACGTACGGCAGCACCGATGACTTCGGCTACAACGCCGTCGACAACATCGTCCACGTCCGCGACCTGCACGCCACCATGCTCCGCCAACTGGGCATCGACCACCAGCGCCTGAGCTTCAAGCACCAGGGCCTGGACGCAAGACTCACCGGCGTGGAAGAGTCACGCGTCATCAAGGACATCATCGCATAGCCGCGGGCGGAAGCCCGTCGGCCTGGATAGCCGAGCTTTTTGATATTTCATGCACCTGCAAGCCGCAG
>JBGSTE010000235.1:0-5300 GCA_041736655.1 Phycisphaeraceae bacterium
CATAAGCGAGATGGCTGACGAACGCTTCCATACCGACCGCCTGGTGATCATCGGCCCGGGGATGCTGGGGACGAGTATCGCCCTGGGCCTGAAACAGCGCGGGTTCTCCGGGCAACTCGTCGCGCTGGGCCGAAACCCCGCCACGCTCGAACAGGCCCGGCAGACCGCCGCCTACGACCAATTGACCGACGACCCGGCCGTCGCGCTGGCGGGGGCGACGCTGGCTGTGGTCGCGGTGCCCCTGAGCGGCTTCCGCGCCGTCTTTACCCAGATCGCCAGGCACGGCAGCGCAGACCTCATCGTCACGGACGTCGGCTCGACCAAGGCCAGTGTCATCGCCGACGCCAAAGCCTGTCTGCCCGATGTCTCGCGCGTGGTGGGCGCGCACCCGATGGCTGGCAGCGAAAAGGCCGGGCCGCTCGCCGGCTGTGCCGATCTGTTCGTCGGTAAGCCGTGCATCCTGACGCTGACCGACAACGACGACCCCGCCGCGGTGACAATCGTCAGCGCCTTGTGGCGTTGCCTGGGCATGACGCTGATCACGATGTCGCCTGAAGAACACGACGAGAAAGTCGCCGTCGTCAGCCACCTGCCGCACTTGTCAGCGGTCATGCTCGTGCAGGTGGCCCAGGCGCTTGGCGGGCTGGAGATCGCCTCGACAGGCTTTCGCGACACCACCCGCTTAGCCAGCAGCAACCCGCCGATGCGGGCGGACATCCTGCTGGCCAACCGTGACGCGGTGCGTGAGGCGCTGGCCGCACTGGTGACACGTTGTGAGCATCTGGACCGTTTACTGGCCGCCGCTGACCGCGAAGCGATTCTCGCGCTACTGACTCAAGCTGCGACGCAGCGAGACGCCTGGCTGACGCAGCGCCAGCCGTGCGAGGAAGGTTAAGAACAGCTAGCGGAAATAGCCGGAGACCTACGGGCTCCGGACGCGAGAACAGCTCGCTTGTCAATGCGTCCGGCGTTCGTAGACCGCCAGCTATTTTGAATGTGATGGCTTCGCGTACACATTCGTGGCCCGCACCGTCACGTAAATCAGTCGAACAACCGCCCTGACCGGGTCGTAGGTTTTCAAGGATTTTGCCAAGGCCCCAGCGACTCCCGGCTACAATGCCGCTATCCATCGCTACCTGCAGAGGATCCGCCATGCCACAACGCTCTTTCCGCAAGGTTGCCTTGACCACCACGCTGCTGGCATCGCTGGCCAGTCCGCTCCTGGCCGACGAGCCGGCGCCCGCGGTGCAGGAACAGCCCGTCCCGCTGCAGGCGGTTGAGCCCGCCACGGAGAAGCCCGCACCCGCCGAGCCCGGCCAGACCGAGGAAAAAAAGGAGCTCAGCGAGCAGGAACTCCGCCAGCGGATGACCGAACTGGAGAGTGAACTGCGCAAGATCCGCGAAGAATTTCAGCGCAAGGCCGTGGAAGACCGCAACAAGGTCGAGGTTCAGGAACGCAAGCTGGTCGAAGACATCAAGCTGCCAGCCAACCCCACGCGGCAGCAATGCGAGCAGTACCTCGCCGAGCTGCGCGAGGCGGCGAAGAATAAGCGCAGCTTCTCCAGCGCCGACCCGATCGTCGGCAAGCTCCGCGAGTTGCCCGACGAGCACTACGACCTCTTGATGACGGAGATGAACGAACGCTCGACGCTCCGGTACTTCGCTAACTACGCGCTGCGCGATGTCGACCCGAAGGTCATGTACGAGCGCTTCGTCTCGACGCTGCGCGAGAACGAGAACAACATCGGCGTGATCGTCATGAACGGCTGGACCAACGATGTCCGCGATGTGATCATCGAGAAAATCCAGTCCGCTGACGCCTCGCTCACCCCCGCCTGGTTCCAGGCCGCGGTCGAAATCGCCGAACCGGACCTCTACCCCAAGCTGCACCAGATCACCATCGACTCGCGCTACGCCACGCAGTACCTGGGCATGCTCCAGGCCCTGCCGGACTACGACCTGGCGAACACGGTCAACGCCTGCTGGCAGCGCGCCGGCGAGGGCAATATCCAGATCAGCCAGGCGTCCTTCGCGCCCATGGCCGCCGAGATGGGCAACATCGACGCGCTCGGCGCCCTCGTCGCGCAACTCAACACCACCGTGAGCTTCAGCATCTCCTCCTCGACCTACAACATCCGACGGATCAACGTGCTGCGATTTATCGAGTACCGCGGCTCGAATCAGGAGATCCAGGAGTGGTACCAGCAGAACAAGGACAAGCTGGTGTTTGACCATCTGCGAAAGCGCTTTGTCCTGCCCGAAGACAACTGACCGAGCGGGTATCATCCGGGCATGAACTACCGACTCGGATTCATCGGTTGCGGGAACATGGCCCAGGCGATTGCCGGCGGGGCGATCCAGCGCGGCGTCCTCAAGCCCGCTGACGTCATCGCCTCCGATCCGTCAGACGTAAACCGCGATCTCTTTGCGAAATGGGGCTGTGCGGTCTCCAGCAACAATCGCGACGTTATCACGCAGGCCGAACAGATTCTGCTGGCCGTCAAGCCGCAGATTTTTCCGAAAGTCGCGCCGGACCTGGCCGACACGCTCAGCGACAAGCAGGTCCTGATCTCGATCATGGCGGGCCTGTCGTCGGCGAAGATCGCGTCGCACATCGGCAGGCCCTGCCGGGTCATCCGCGTGATGCCCAACACGCCGGCCCTGGTGGGCGCAGGCATGGCGGGCCTGGCGCTCTGCGGCCAGGCACAGCCCGGCGATGAATCGCTCTCGATGCAGCTCTTTGCCGCGGTGGGCGAAGTGATCCCGATGGAAGAGCCGATGATCGACGCGATCAACGCTGTCTCAGGCTCCGGGCCCGGCTACCTCTTCTACTTCGCCCAGGCGATGGAGCAGGCCGCCCGCGAACTGGGCCTGGGCGAGCAGGCCCGCCGCATCGTCGCGATGACGTTCTTCGGCTCGGGCAAACTGCTGCTCGAGTCCGGCGAAGACCCCATCGACCTTCGCCGTAAGGTCAGCTCCCCCGGCGGCACGACGCAGGCGGCGTGCGAGTCCATGGACGTGGCCGGTGTCCAGGCCTCGATCATCAAAGCCATGCACGTGGCCTTTGAGCGCGCCAGAGAATTAGGCGGCTGATCCAAACGCTACGCAACCTTCACACGCCTATAGTCGAGACATGATGAAGTCTTCTACCAGCCTGCTCCACGCCGCGCTGTTGCTCAACCGCCTATCGCTTGGGCTGCTCTTTGTCCTGGCGGGTGTCCGCAAGCTGATCCCCACCGATGACGCGTCGACCCCGCAGCGCCTCAAAGCGTTTGCCCGATCCGTCGCCGACAAAGCGCCACTGCCCGAGCAACTGGGCCTGGCCTACGGCTACGCGCTGCCCTGGGCGGAGATCGTTTTCGGCGCGATGCTCATCGTCGGGCTGTTCTCACGTATCGCCGCCCTGGCCATCGCGCTCATGCTCTTAAGCTTCCTGATCGCGATGGGGCCGGCGTGGTGGCCCGAGTCAGGTTCGGCCTACGACAAAAACTTCATCCTGCTCTCGCTCGCGGTCCTGCTCGTCGTCACCGGCAGCGGAAAATTCGCGCTGCGTGCCGACGGATCCTTCCGCTAGTCAACGTCTCAACACACTGTCGACACGAGTCAACCATGGCTTATCCCTCGCTCCAATCCTTCATCGACGCACTCGATCAAGCCGGCGAACTCTACCGCGTCACGCAGCCGGTGTCGTGCATGCTCGAGGTCGCGGCGATCGCCGACCGCATCAGCAAGTCACCGGCCGCGCGCCTCTCCGAACACGCGAGCGCGACCGACCCGGTCCATCACCACCTGGGCGGCAAGGCGCTGCTCTTTGAAAACGTCACGCTGCCCGACGGCTCGCGCAGCGAGTTTCCGCTCCTCATCAACGCGTTTGGCAGCTATCGCCGGATCGAGATGGCGCTGGGCTGCGAGAGCAAAGGGCTCGATGGCCTGGCGCACAAGGTCGGTGAACTGGTCAAGCCCGAGCCGCCGACGGGCCTGATCGAGAAGATCAAAAAAGGGCTGGAACTGGCAAAGATCGCGCAGCTTCCGCCGAAGGTTGTGCGGAGTGGCGCGTGCCAGGAGGTGGTGCTCAAGGGTGATCAGATCGACCTGACGAAGCTGCCGATCATCAAGTGCTGGCCGGACGACGGCGACCCGCGGGCCTGCGGCTATCCGCTCTCGCCGACGCAAGCGGGTACGACCGGCGGCCTTGGCCGATACATCACGTTTGCCGGCATCTACACGATCCACCCCGACGATGCGGGCAAGGACGAAGGCGAGCCACGCCCCTCACGCAACGTCGGCATGTACCGCGCCCAGCTCATCGACAAGACCCACACCGCCATGCACTGGCACATCCACCACGACGGTGCCCGGCACTGGCGCGCGTGGAAGAAGCACAATCAAATCAAGGGCGATCATGCCACGGGCATGCCCTGCGCCATCGTGCTCGGCGGCGAGAGCGTGCTGCCTTACGCCGCCACAGCGCCGATGCCGCCGGGCATCAGCGAGCTGCTTTTCGCGGGCTTTCTCAACAACGGCTCGATCAAGCTCGTCAAGTGCAAGACCATCGACATGCACGTCCCGGCCAACGCGGAGATCGTCATCGAGGGCTTCGTGTCTACCGAGGCCCAGGGCATCGGCTACGACCCGCGCGTCAAAGACGCAGCGCCGCTGAACGCTTCGCACGAAGTCTTCGAAGGCCCGTTCGGCGACCACACCGGCTTCTACTCGCTGCCGGACCGCTACCCGATCTTCACCGCCACCGCTGTGACGATGCGTGAGAAGCCGGTGTACCCGACCACGATCGTCGGCCCGCCGCCGCAGGAAGACTACTACCTGGGCAAGGCCACCGAGCGCATCTTCCTGCCGCTCCTCAAGACCCTCGTGCCGGACATCATCGACTACGACCTGCCGATGTTCGGCGCGTTCCACAACTGCGCGTTCATCCAGATCAGGAAGGAATACCCGCTGCAGGCCCGGCGCATCATGCACGCGATCTGGGGGGCCGGGCAGATGGCCTGGACAAAATTCATCGTCGTCGTGGATGAAGACGTCAACGTCCACGATCACGAGGAAGTGCTGTTTCACGTCTGCGCCAACGTCGACCCGGGCCGAGACCTGGAGATCGTGCACGGCCCGCTGGACATCCTCGACCACGCCGCGCCACGCCTGGGCTCAGGCCAGAAGCTCGGCGTCGATGCGACCCGCAAATGGCCCGGCGAAGAAGTCAACGGCAACGCGGTGCGCGACTGGCCGAAGTATCTCGGTCAACATCAGGACATGCCCGCATCAATCGATGCGATCGTGAAAGCCAT
>JBGSTE010000252.1:0-3107 GCA_041736655.1 Phycisphaeraceae bacterium
ACGGGCATCGACAGGCCGCTGGCCATCTGCCGGTGCGTCTGGCTCTCGGTGGTTCGCGCGCCGATGGCCGCCCAGCTCACGAGGTCCGCGATGTACTGCGGCGTGATGGGCTCAAGGAACTCCGTGCCCGCCGGCAGGCCCAGCTCGTTGACCCGCATGAGCACCTCGCGCGCCAGGCGGATGCCGCGGTCCATGTCGAAGCTGCCATCGAGGTTCGGGTCGTTGATCAGGCCCTTCCAGCCCAGCGTCGTGCGCGGCTTCTCGAAGTAGACCCGCATGACGATGCACAGCCGGTCCTTGAGCGCTTCGCGGAGTTCGGTCAGTCGCTGAGCGTATTCGTAGGCCGAGTCGACATCGTGGATCGAGCAAGGCCCGATGACCACGAGCAGCCGGCGGTCTTCGCCCTTGAGGATGGCCTTGACCTCTTCGCGCGCGGCGATGACGGTGCGCTGGGCCTTGTCGGTGATGGGCATCTGGTCCGCAAGGAGCGCGGGGCCGATCAACGGGTTAAGCGAGATCACGTTGAGGTTGTGGGTCTGAACAGGCTCGGGCACAGGCACCTGCGGGTCAAAAGGATCGTTTACGGGGCTGGTCGGCCGGATCCTCCACCGGCCATGGCCAAGCGAGGGATTGTAACGGATGGAGCCCTCGGCAGTGGATCCGCTTGAAAGGTGGGACGGGCTTGCAGCCTGTCATGTTCTTTTTGTAATGACCAGAAACCCCATGACAGGCTGGAAGCCTGTCCCACCACTGGCATCACAGGCCGGGGCGCTTTATACTTGTCCTCCCGCCGGCAAAAGGTCGGCGGGTAACGGGCCGTTGGCGCAGTTGGCTAGCGCGCATCCTTGACATGGATGAGGTCACAGGTTCGAGTCCTGTACGGCCCACTTCTGAATCAAACCCTGCCGAAGACGCGACTTAGCGTCTTACCCGGAAGCGAAAACCGGAGCGGCTCACGACGTTGTTTCTGCGGTCAACTGACCGCAAAACGTCAGGAGCGCCGCCGATGCCCGCCAAACCCGGATCCAAGCAACCCAAGTACCGACTCCACAAACCCACCGGCCGCGCCGTCGTGACGCTGGTCGATCGCGTTACCCGTCGACGCCGCGACACCTGGCTGGGCAAGCATGGCACGCCCGAGAGTCGAGCCCGTACTTACGCAGCTTCTCCTTGGCGATCTGGAGCGAGTCGGTGTTGAGGGACCAGCGATTGAGCTTGCAGGAGAGCCGGTCCTGGAGGTAGTAGGTCTTGTTGCGACGGACGAGTGATGCCATGGTGGAACCTTTCCCAAGCGGGGAGCGTTGGACAGGTTTCTTGGGTTGTGGCTCGGAGAACTTCCGGGGGCGAACGGCCTGCCATGGAAAACTTCGGGGGGGGGCCGGGGGTGATGATGTACAAAGTGATTAACAAATTGCCCATGTGTGACACAAAAAGCGGAATTATCCCCTTGAGTGACTACGCCCCATTAGATGGGTGTCGGGCGATGTCTCGCCCGTAGCTACTTGGTGCGCTTGGCTGGCTTCTCGGCCTTAAATCATCCGACGCGATCCGGGTGGATTCAGACCTGATGGCAGCCTGAATTGAGCGCGGCGATATGCAAGTGTTGACCTTCTACCGAGCGTTTAGAGCAAAGCAAAAGCGCATTTTTCTTGAATTTAACCATTTGGGGGAGTAGTCGTTAATCCCAGTTGGCTTATAAGATCGTATTAACACTTTCGGAGGGTACCCCATGAAATCCGGTCTCACCGCACTCCTGCTGACCGTGCTCGGGCCAGCGTCGGTGCATGCGATCACGACGAGCAGCCAATGGAACAGCCTCTCCGGGGGTTCATGGCAGTCCGATGTATTTTGGGACGCGGGCGTCCCCGACGGTGTCGACGCACAGGCCTTTTTTGTTGACGGTTCACCGGCCGTCAGCGCGTTCGTGAGCCTCAGCTCAGTGACCGTTGGCTCGATCCAGTCCACTTCTCCCAACAGCATCTTCTTTCAAGGCACCTCATTCACCTTTGACACAAGCGCGGGCGATGCGGGGGTGCGAGTGGATACCACCGGCAATGGCTCGTTGTCCTTCATCGCCGACGTCATCCTTGAGAATAACCTGCACGTAGAGGCAGTGGGTGCGAACGACCGCGTTCAGTTCCTCCGGCCGCTGAGCGGTACGGGCGACATCTTGATCAACGGCGGAGGCACGGTTCAGTTTTCCAGCAGCACAACAGGTTGGAGCGGGGCCTTGACGGTTGAGTCGGGTAACGCGTTGTTCAATTTGTCCACGTCATTCGGCGTGAACCAGGGCGCTTCCGTGCAGGGCGGGTCGCTTCGGCTCGCGGCGGGCAGCTCGGGCCTGATCGATCTTGAAAGCGGCCGGGTCGAGTTGTTCGGCAACAGCGGCGTATTTGACCTGCTGCTGAACTTGAACGACGGCGTCATCGATGGCGGGTCGGGCACGAAGACGCTGACTCAGCCCATCGTGCTCGTCGCCGGCAACACCGCGAAGATCGTCAAGCCGTCAGGCAGGCTCACGATCAACGGCAATATCTCCGGCCCGGGCGACCTTTACCTCCAAGGCGATGTCGTACTCAACGGCGTCAACACGTACACCGGCGACACGGTGATCGAAGACCAGACGCTTCGCACCGCCGACCTGTCGAAGTTCGGCGCCGCACAGAACCTGGGCGGCGGGCGGGTCGTGCTGATCAACAGCCGGCTGGAGGTGCCCGATGAGTCGACGCTCGATGCAAGCCGGTCGCTGGTATTCAACAACAGCCGGCTCCAAGCCGTGGGAGCCGGCGGCAACGGCACGGTCGTGCAGACGCCGATCGAGCTGATCGGGTCCAACACGATCGTTTCCCCCTCCGAGTACCTGCAGGTCGTCGGCCCGCTCAGCGGCGCGGGCGGGATCGAGGTCGGTACCGCCGGCAACAGCACCTACATCCGCGTCGCCGGCGCCAACACCTACACGGGCCCAACGATCATCACCGGCGCCAATGTCGGGTTCGACGGCCCCTCGGCCCTGGGCACCAGCGACGCGGGCACGATCGTCAACGGGTCGCTCGCGCTCAGTGGCGGCGGCGCGGGCGAGCAGATCGACGTCAACGGCACGCTCTACC
>JBGSTE010000258.1:0-2276 GCA_041736655.1 Phycisphaeraceae bacterium
GCGGGCATCCGGCCGACCGGGTCACCAGGGCGACGCACGACCGGCGTTGTGCTCACGGTCGGCAGCCTGGGCATCCTGCTGATGGGTTGTGTTTTGTCGATGTTTTGGTTCGCGAAACCTGGAAGCGTCTCGGCTCCGGCACGCCCAACCTTTCAACCCTCCATGACACAGCCGCAGCCATCCGTTCCTTCAAGAGCTACCCCTACCAACTCGGGCGAAGATGTCACAGATCTGGCAAGTCCGGAACAAGTAGAAACACCATGACGAAGAGATTTACCCGCCTATGGCAATCGCACTGCTCATCTTCGTTGTCTTGCTTTCTGGATTTCTATCCGGCGTCGTACTTTGGATAAGCAACAAGCTCTCGGGTCCCAGCATCGAAATGGGCTGCTCGAAGTGTGGATATCCAGTACGCGGGCTTGAGCGTTGGGAATGCCCGGAATGTGGTGTCGATCTGCGTGAGGCGGGGATTCACAGAAAGGGTTCCCTACTAGCAAGACGAATCGGGATTGTCCTGGCCTGTGCCTGCGGATCGGTTCTGATCTTTCTACTGCTGCTCTTGACTCTGTCGCTTTTTTTCAAAGCCGACCCTTATCCTCCGATCCGCGGCACAACACCACCTAACGCAAGCCCTGGCGCGAATCCCTTCTAACCCCGCGGGATCTCCGAGCCGTGCGGGTCGGTCTGCGGTTTGCCCAGAAGTTTGTCGAGTTGTTCGGAAAGTTCGTGGGCGTGTTCGAGCAGCTCCGCCTGGGCGTGGACGACCTCGATCGGCACACCCGCTTCGTTGACGAGGTAGGTCTCCCACAGGCGATGGGCACGCACGAGTTCCTCGGCGTGTTTTCGGCCGGCGTCGGTCAGGGCTGCCTTGCCCTCACTGACCTGCATCAGGCCTTCCTGCACGAGTCGGCCGATCGATCGCCTGATCCGCGGCGCGGGCAGGCCGGTCTCCGTGCCGATCTTCTGCACCGCGTCGATCTGCGGATCACCGAGTCGATAGACCGCCTTGAGGACGTCCTCCTGCGCGACGTGTCGCGAGAGGCGGTGCTTACGCAGGCGGTCGAAGACCCAGCCATGGCTTGGGCTCAGCAGCACGGCCAGCAGGAAGAAGACCACGACGATGACGACCATCGAAGGCCCGGTCGGCGCATTGACGGCAAAGGCCAGCGACATGCCAAGCCCGGCCGAGACGCCGCCGATGATCCCCGCCAGCACGATCATGACCGACAGTCGGTTGGTCAGTTGATAGGCTGCGCTGGCGGGCGTAATGATCATCGCGACGACAAGGATGACGCCCGTGCTCTTGATGCCCGCGACGATCGTGGCCGCGAGCAGGCCCATGAGAAGGTAGTGGATCGCCTGCACGGGTACGCCCAGGGCCTGGGCGCCGACGGGGTCGAAGCTAATGAATTTGAGGCGTTGATACATGACCGCGACGATCAGCAGGACCGCCGGGCAGATGATGCCCATGAGCCAGAGGTCGGGCGTGTTGATGGCCAGCGGTTCGCCGTAGATGAAACACTTGAGGTCAAAGTGCGTGCCGCGCGGCAGGGAGCTGATGGCGATCAGGCCGACGGCAAACATGGCGGTAAACGCGATGCCGATGGCCGAGTCTTCCTTGGTTCGGCTGTGCCGGTGCACGAGGTTGATGATGACGGCGGTGAGGAGGCCCGCGACCATCGCACCGCCCAGGAGCCACAGCGGCAGCCAGTTTTCCGACGCGCCCGCGAGCATGCCCGGAAGCCATGCCGGCGAGCTCGCCGAGACACCGAAGAGCAGCAGCGCCCCGACAACGCCCGGCAGGATCGAGTGCGACAGCGCATCACCGATCAGGGCCATGCGGCGGAGTACGACGAAGCAGCCGAGCACCCCGCAGGCGATGCCGATGAGCATGCTGCCGAGCGTCTGCGGCAACCAGTAGCCCCAAGGCGAGAAGACCCCGCCCGGGTCAAGGTGAAGCTGTGCGATCAAGGTGACGCTCATGTCGTGAAGTCCGTCGGCGGAGGGTTTCATCCGCCATATCCAGCAGCGACAGCCGACCTCCGTAGGTGGCTGACAGGTTGTGATCGTTGGCGACCTCGCTCGGCGGGCCGAAGGCGACCACACGCTGATTGAGCATCAGCACGCGGTCAAAGCGGTCGAGGATCGACAGGTCGTGGTTGACGACAATGACCGTCCGGCCGAGCTTGCGGATGTCGTCGATAAGCGAAAAGATCGTCTGCTCTGATGCTGCGTCGACGCCGGCAAAGGGCTCATCGAGTAAGAGGAGCTGCGCC
>JBGSTE010000282.1:0-5618 GCA_041736655.1 Phycisphaeraceae bacterium
CGCCGCGGCCGAAGAACAGTCCGCCGCGAGCGAAGAAGTCAGCAAAAACGCCGAGCAGATCGCCGCGGTCGCCCAGCAGGCCGGCGAAGGCGCCGGTCAGGCCGCCGCCGCCGCCACCGACCTCTCGCAAAAGGCCGAGCAGATGCGGGCACTGGTCAACCGCTTCAAGATCGGCGCCTGAGCGTTTGAAATCCATCAACTCCCGAAGCGCCCGTGCCTTCATCGGCCCGGGCGTTTTGCTTTTTGATACCCTCTCCCGACTATGGCCACAGAACCCACCAACGTCCTCATCCTCGGCGCAGGCGGCCGTGAACACGCCCTGGGCTGGAAGCTCAAGCAATCGCCCAAGGTCGGCAAGCTCTACTTCGCGCCCGGCAACGGCGGGACAGCGCAGATCGGCGAGAACCTGCCCATCGACCCTACCGTTGTCACCACCAAGCTCGCCGACGAGATCGATTACTTCTGCCGACACAACGGCGTGACGCTCATCGTGATCGGCCCCGAAGACCCGCTCGCCGGCGGGCTCGCCGACCGGCTGTCCAGCAAGGGCCGGCATGTCTTTGGCCCCGTCGCCGCCGGTGCCCGGCTCGAAGCGGACAAGGCCTACGCCAAGGACCTCATGCGCGCCTGCTCGGTCCCCACCGCCGACAGCCGAACCTTCACCAACTACGAGCAGGCATGCGCGTATGTTGAAGCGCGCGAGACGCCCTGCGTCGTCAAGGCCGCGGGCCTGGCCAAGGGCAAGGGCGCGATCGTCACCAAAAACAAGGAAGAAGCCCTCGCGGCGCTCAAGCTCATCATGCACGACCGCGCCTTCGGCAGCGCCGGCGATAAGGTCGTCATCGAAGAGCGCCTCGTCGGCCAGGAGGTCTCCATCCTCGCGCTCGTCGATGGCCGAAACATCTTCGTCCTCGACCCGTCGCAGGACCACAAGCAGGTTGGCGAGGGCGATACGGGCCCGAACACCGGCGGCATGGGCGTCTACACCCCGACGCCGCTGGTGGATGAAAAACTGATGGTCCAGATCGAGCGTGAAGTGCTCGTGCCGACGGTCGATGCGATGCGCCGCGAGGAGATCGATTTCAAGGGCGTACTCTATGCCGGGCTCATGCTCACGGCCGGGGGCATCAAGGTGCTCGAGTTCAACACGCGCTTTGGCGACCCCGAAACCCAGCCGCTCATGATGCGATTGAAGGGTGACCTCTACGACATTTTTGTGGCCTGCTGCGAGGGTAAACTCGATGAGGTCGAGCTGAGCTTTGATAAACGCGTGTGCGTCTGCGTGGTGATGTGTGCCGGCGGATATCCGGACAAGTACGAGACCGGCAAGGAAATCACCGGCATTAAAGTCGCCGAGGCCGGTAGCCACGGCGAGGTCAAGGTCTTCCACGCGGGGACCAAACTCACCAAGGACGGCACGCTGGTCACCAACGGCGGGCGGGTGCTCAACGTCTGTGCCTTCGGGAAGACCCTCAAGGAAGCTCAGCAGCGCGCCAACGAGGCCTGCGAGAAGATCAAGTTTGAGGGCGCGTTCTTCAGGCGGGATATCGGGTTTCGGGTGATGTAAGACTCCGCTGCAAACCTCTATTGATCTGTCGAAGCCCACGCCGTCACGGCGTGGGCTTCGGCGTAGGCTTGGTGCTTGCTAAACTGTCTGCACCTTCTATTCGGAGTCTTGCCATGCTTAGCCGTGTTGCTGTTGTCCTGGTCGTGTGTCTGCTCGCGTTGCCAACCCTTGCCCAGCGCAAGGCCGAGCCGGTGTCTGAGGAGATGCGGCAGACGTACGCGCTCGACCCGTTCTACAAGCAGGTGGTCAACGCCGACGGGCTGCTGTTCCTCGCCTCCGAGAAGGTGCCCGCGGCGGGCCTGGTCGAGGCGGCCTACCTGATCGATCAGTTGCTCAAGGGCCGGGACGACATCCGCGCCGCGATCGCCAAGGCTCAGATCCGCATCACCATCATGAACCAGGACGAGTTCACCACCGACGTGCCCGAGCACGCGAACCTCGCCAAGCGTGACAAGGACTGGTGGGACCGCCGGGCCCGCGGGCTCGGTGCCCGTGGCTACCGCTCAGCCATGTCCTGCGGCGTCGAGAATCTCCTGCAATATCAAGGCGATCCTTACAGCGATGAGAACATCCTCATCCACGAGTTCGCGCACACGATCGATGACGTGGGCCTGGCCTCGGTCGATCCGAAGTTCGAGGGCATGCTCAAGGAGTGCTACGAGAAGGCCATGGCCGATGGGCTATGGAAGACCGCCTACGCCACGACCAACCAGTCCGAGTACTGGGCGGAGATCGTGCAGGTCTGGTTCTTCTGCAACCCGCCCAAGGCCCGGCACGACCACATCGACATCAACACGCGCGAGGAGCTCAAAGCCTACGACCCGCGCGCGTTTGAACTCTTGACCTACGTCTTTGGCGACAACGATTACCAGTACGTCTTCCCCAAGGACCGCAATGACCCGCAAAGCAAGGCCCACCTCGCGGACTGGGACTTCGCCAAGGCCCCGGCCTTCGAGTGGCCCGAACGGCTCAAGAACATCCAGACGCGTGGCCAGCAGAGCCCGCCGAAGAAAATCGAGGACGGGCAGACGAAGGTCAGCCCATCGTGTCCGTGCATGGAGCGTCCGTGAGCTGCGCATCTTCGCACGCCTGAGTCAAGGTGTTGCGGTATCCTGTTACATCCCATGATCCAGAAGATTGAACAACTTCAGAACGAGGCCCTGGCCGCGATCGCTGCCGTGGCCGACGCGCAGGCTTTGGAGCAGGTGCGGATCAAGTACCTGGGCACCAAGGGCGCGGTCAAGGGCATGATGGCCTGGATCAAGGACGTGCCCAACGAGCAGAAACGCGACTTCGGCCAGGCCGCCAACGCCGCGCAGAAAACCGTACAAGACGCCTTCGACTCCAAAAAATCCGCCCTGGCAGAGGGGGCTTCAGCCCCCGGCTCAACAGGCTCAATAAGCGCAGCCGCCAAAGGCCCGCTGATCGACATCACCGAACCCGCCACCGCGCCGCTCCTGGGCCGACGCCACATCATCAGCCAGACCATCGACGAATTGATCGAGGTCTTCGCGCGCATGGGCTTTGACCACGCCCAGGGGCCGGAGGTCGAGGACGACTACCACAACTTCGTCGCGCTCAATATCCCCGAGACGCACCCGGCCCGCGATCCGCTGGACAACTTCTACCTCTCCGACCCCTTTGGCCCAAGCCCGACGCTGCTGCGTTCACAGACCTCGACCGTGCAGATCCGCGTGATGGAGAACGTCAAGCCGCCGGTGCGTGTGATCTCCACCGGCCGGGTGTACCGCCCCGACGAACACGACGCGACGCACTACTCGATGTTCCACCAGGTCGAAGGGCTTTACGTCGATAAGAAGGTGAGCATGGTCGACCTGAAGACCACGCTCTACCAGTTCGCCCGCGCCATGTTCGGCCCGGACGCCGAGATCAACCTCGTGCCCAGCTACTTCCCCTTCACCGAGCCCAGCGCCGAGCTGTACGTGAAGATGGACCTGGGCCGGGGCCCGGAGTGGATGGAGATCGGCGGCTGCGGCATGGTCGACCCGGCGGTCTTCGAGCAGGTCGGCTACGACCCCGAAGCATGGACCGGCTTCGCGTTTGGCCTGGGCATCGAACGCCTGGCCATGCGCAAGCACGCGATCAAGGACATCCGCTGGCTCTTTGAGAATGATGTACGGTTCTTGCGGCGGTTCTGAAATTCCGTTAGCCGTCGCCTGCAAGGCGACGCGTCTGCGTGTCAAGCTTTGAACGTCGCCTTGCAGGCGACGGCTAACTTACAGGGTTGATCCTTTGACCAGCCGAACAGCTACTGCGCTGATGTCCACCGACCTGCCCCTGCCTAATAAGCGACAGGGCAAGGTGCGCGATGTCTACGACTGCACGCTCAAGGACGGCAGGGCGGCGCTGCTGCTTGTTGCGACCGATCGGCTCAGTGCCTTTGATGTGGTCATGCCCAACGGACCGGCGGGTAAGGGCGAGGTGCTCACGCGGATGTCGGCGTTCTGGTTTGAGATGATTGAGCGTAAGCTCGGCGACAAGGTGAAGACGCACGTGCTGTCGACCGACCCGGCGGATATCACGGGTCTGAGCGATCAGCAGGTGCAGATGCTGCGGGGCCGGGTGATGATCGGCAGGCGCACCAAGGTCGTGCCCATCGAGTGCGTGGCGCGGGGGTATCTGGCCGGCTCGGGGTGGAAGGAATACCAGCAGAATCAACGGGTTTGCGGCGTCGCCCTGCCGGCGGGCCTGACGCAGTGCGCCATGCTGCCCGAGCCGATCTTTACCCCCGCAACGAAGGCGGAGCAGGGCGAGCACGATGAGAACATTTCGTTTGAGCGTGCGTGCGGACTGGTGGGCAGGGAACTGATGACGACGCTGCGTGACTTAACGCTTTCGGTTTATGCGATGGCGCATGACTACGCAGCCCAGCGTGGGATCATCCTGGCGGATACGAAGTTTGAGTTTGGCTTGCCGGTGGATGAGGTCGATGCGTCGCCGATTCTGATTGACGAGGTGTTGACGCCGGACAGTTCGCGGTTCTGGTCCAGTTCTGCGTACGCGGCGGGCCGAGACCAGGACAGTTATGACAAGCAGTATGTCCGCAACTATCTTCAGTCACTGGTGGACGCTGGCCGATGGAATAAGCAGGCGCCTGGGCCGGTGCTTCCGAGCGAGGTGTTGATGCAGACGACAAAAAAATATGAAGAGGCCTTTGAATTGTTGACGGGTGTTGGGTTACACTAGAGACAGACACACACGACTCCGCGGCATCTCTGATGCCGACTCATGAACCGCCGGCGCGCCACCCGGCGGTTTATTGTTGCGCTTGCTGTTGTGTTGGGTCTATGGTGATTCGTTTTGAAACCACGGATGCACACGGATGGACACGGATTCCAATTGGATTGCACCGCAGAGTACGCAGAATACGCAGAGATTGATCGTAACCAACGCATGACTCTGCGGCCTCTGCGTACTCTGCGGTGAAAGCAATCCGTGTCCATCCGTGCTGATCCGTGGCTAAATAAGTCCGGTCACAAAACAAACAACCCCGCATTGCTGCGGGGTTGAGGGTGGAGTGGGCGGTGTAGGATTCGAACCTACGTAGGCGTTAGCCAGCGGATTTACAGTCCGCCCCTTTTGGCCGCTCGGGCAACCGCCCAGGATACCGACGAGCCGGGGCTCGGCGGGATTCTGTCCTGCCCGGGATTGGGCAAGCAGGGCATTGGAACACGGCCCGCCCGTCGCGTCAAGCCCGACCGCTCCCTTGGCCGGGCCCGCAGTGCCCGCGTGCTTGGCTGGATTCTCCAGAACAGCCAAAGCCTCGACAAACCTGAGGTTTGATCGATTCCTAACCCTTAGCAGGCATTGCTTTACCCCCGAGGGACCGATAGTATTTCATGACCGATCTCCTGCCTGTTACGCGTTGAACACCCATGGAAGCCACGGCAACTGTACTGAACGCGCACGTGCTGGTCCTCAATAAGATGTGGATGGCTGTCCGCGTGGTCGATGCCCGCCGGGCGTTCTCGCTGGTGTGCAAGGGCCTGGCCGAGGTGATCCGTGTCGATGACGGCTCGTACACCGGCTA
>JBGSTE010000299.1:0-5344 GCA_041736655.1 Phycisphaeraceae bacterium
ATCCCTCTGCGCTTCGCGTCGACAGCCCGCAGCAAAGCGCATTTGTCATCTCCGAGGTGCTGGCCGGCAAGGGCGGGGCACCGCGCGAGATCGTCGCGCTCAACGCCGCGGCCGCGCTGACTGTCGGCGGCGTTGCCCAGAGTTTGAACGAAGGCCTGACCATGGCCTTTGACGCGATCGACAACGGCAGCGCCCGGCAGGCGCTCAAGGCCCTCATCGAACTGACCAACGCATCGCCGGCGTCGGCGTGATACTAAAATGATGGGTAGCGGGCGACGCGCAACGTCCCGCGTGACTTGACGTACAGGTCCAACCCGCGGGACGCTACGCGTCGCCCGCTACACCGGGAACCCCCACCATGCCCTACGTCGACAAAGGCGAAGCCAAGCCTCCGATCAAGCTGCCGCCGATCGTGCCTTTTGTCGCGGCGCTGGTTGCGGCGGTTGTCGGGGCCGGGAGCTGGCTGGGCTCGTTCAAGTGGTTTGGCATGTCTTACCCCGGCGCGATCTTCGCGGGCTTACTCATCGGACTGGCCGTCAAGTTCACATTACGCCAACCGTTCCCGCAGTTGCGCGTGGCGTGTATCGTGCTCTGCGTCCTGGCCTGCGTCGCCGGCTACGTCGGGGTCTTCGCGGTCTTCTACACCAACTTCTCCCTCGGCGGATCGTTGTCTGCATATTTCCGTGATTTCCAGGCCTTGATCTTCACCGGTGTCGGCTGCTACCTCGCGTTTGTGCTTGCCTCGCCATCCCTGATCACTGCCCCATCAAGAACCGAGTAACACCCATGATCAATAACGTTTTAGCAAGCATGGTGCCCGACTACAGTGGTGACGGGCTGGTCATTCTTGAATCTGTACCCAACTTGTTTAATGGCGGTTTGTGGCTTGGTTGTGCTGCATTGTTGCTTTTGATGGTTGTGGTACGCAAGAAGTTACGCAAGAATCGATGTACATCGGAGTCGCGTCGTGTCGATTGAGCGATCCGCCTCCCTCGCCTTCGAAACCTCCGGGCGCTTTGGCTCCATCGCGCTAGGACTGAGTGGTAAGTTCATCGACTGCGCCGCGCTGCCACGCAAGAAACGCCACAACCTCGAACTCATGCCCGCCGTCGC
The DNA here is from genome assembly GCA_041736655.1 of Phycisphaeraceae bacterium. Taxonomy (GTDB): domain Bacteria; phylum Planctomycetota; class Phycisphaerae; order Phycisphaerales; family Phycisphaeraceae; genus JAHQVV01. Next base: position 1,114 of record JBGSTE010000299.1, read on the forward strand.
GGAACTCTTCGACAAGCATCGACTCAAGCCCGCGGACCTGGGCGAGCTTTACATCTCGCTTGGCCCGGGCTCGTTCACGGGCCTGCGCATCGCCATCGCCACCGCGAAGATGCTTTCGCTCACCCATCCATCGCTCAGAATCGTCGGCGTGCCGACCATTGATGTGTTGGCGCGGCAGTATCAGGATGCGGCCGAGTACGTCGCGGTGTGCATGAACATCAAGCGAGGCACGATGTATGCGGGGGTCTATGAAAACGGCCAGCCGATCATCGAGCCCGACCTCCGCAGCGCTGAAGCACTGCTCGCCAGCGCCCCGCGTCCGCTGGCGATTGTCGCCGAGGTCGACACGGGCATCGCGCCGGCCGACGGCCTGACGATCCTGCCACACGAAACCATCGAGGCCGACGCAGCGATCACCTGGCAACTGGGCCAATCCCGCGCTGGCGAGGGGCGGTTCACCGCCCCGGCGGACTTACTTCCCCTCTACATCCGCGAGCCCGAAGCGGTGACGCTGTGGAACGAGTTAGGCCGGGAGTGATCCTTTTTGCCTCACGCAAAGGCGCGAAGACGCAAAGGTTGATCCGTTTGAGGATGACAAGATGAACTGGGTATGTGTCGGCTTTAACTTACTCCTTTTGACCATCGTTCTGATCATGGGTTTCAAAGCGATACGCAATGGTGAAGTCCCGTTGAATGACAATCTTTTTAAACGTAATGAGGAGCCCTTTTTTTACTGGGTAGGCATTGGAGTCTGTTTGTTCTTGATTTTTCTCATCGTCAGTGACATAGGTCAGCGTCTTGGTTTGTTTTGATTAACTTTGCGCCTTCGCGCCTTTGCGTGAAAATCAGCTATAATCAAGCCTCGCCGCCCCCCGCCGGTGTAATGACTGCGGGTTCCCGTTCGCTGCGTCTAGTCAGCGAGAAACGGACACACAACATGACCCTGCCCCGTATCGCCATCATTGGCCGACCCAACGTCGGCAAGTCGTCGCTCATGAACCGCCTGGCCGGGCGGAAGATCTCCATCGTCGACCCCACCGCCGGCGTCACGCGCGACCGGGTCTCGACGACCATCGAGATCCCGCACCCGCAGTTCAACCAGGACCCGGATCGCGCCACGCTCATCGACACCGGCGGCTACGGCATCGAAGACTCACAGCAACTCACCGCCGAGGTCGAGCAGCAGATCGCCAACGGCCTGGCCGAGGCCGACCTCGTGCTGTTCGTCGTCGACGCGCAGACCGGCGTCGTGCCGCTGGACCAGACGGTCGCCCACGTGCTGCGTCACACGGGTAACCGTCAGAAGCCCATCATCCTCGTGGCCAACAAGGTCGACGCGGACAATCTCGAGCCCGCCGCCTACGACGCGATGCGCCTGGGCTTTGGCGAGCCGGTGATGATCTCCGCGACGACGCGCTACAACATGAACGCGCTGTACGAAGCGATCCGCGCCAAGATCGACTTTGAGAACTACGAAGCGACCGACCACGCGGACGAAGAGCGGGGCGTGCTGATCGCGGTGGTCGGCAAGCGCAACGCCGGCAAGAGCACACTGGTCAACGCGCTGGCCGGCGAACAGCGGGTGATCGTGTCGGAGAAGGAGGGCACCACGCGTGACAGCGTCGACGTCCGCTGCCAGATCGACGATAAGGTGTTCACGCTCATCGACACGGCCGGGGTCCGCAAGACTAAGTCGCTGGCGGGCGATATCGATTTCTACAGCCAGCACCGCTCGCTTCGCTCGGTGCGTCGCGCGGATGTGTGCCTGCTGCTGATCGATGCGTCGCTGCCCATCAGCCAGGTCGACCACCAGCTTGTCAACGAGATCAACAAGCACTACCGCCCGGCGGTGGTGGTGATCAACAAGTGGGACCTGGCTGAAAAAGAATACTCGCAGGAGCAGTACGTGGCGTATCTCGACGATGCGCTCAAGGGGCTCAGTTTCGCGCCGATCGTATTCACCAGCGCCAGCAAGGGCGAGGGCATGCGTGAGGCGGTGGCCCTGGCGCTGAATCTCCATGAGCAGGCCAACCACCGCATGGGGACCAGCGAGTTGAACCGCGCGATCGAGGAGATCGCCGCCGAGCGCGGGCCGAGCAACAAGCAGGGCAAGCACGCGAAGATTTATTATGCGACGCAGACGGGCGTGAACCCGCCGACGATCGTGCTGTTTGTCAATGACGAGGAGCTGTTCGACAACAACTACCGCCACTACCTGATCAACCGGATGCGCGACACGGTCGCGTTCAGCGAGGTGCCCATCCGCCTGTTCATCCGCGGTAAGGAAAAGCTCGACGCCGATGACCACGCGCAGATGGGCACACGGCACTAAACTCTTCGGTGGGATGGGCATGACGCCCATCCCACCTGTCTTGTTTTAGGATTGATCTATGCCCATCGCTTTCAAACACCACAAGCTCGCCAACGGCCTGACCGTCATCGCCGAAGTCAACGACGACGCGCACACCGCTGCGGTGGGCTTTTTCGTCAAGACCGGCGCACGCGACGAAACGCCAGAGGTCATGGGCGTGAGCCACTTCCTTGAACACATGATGTTCAAGGGCACCGAGCGCAGGTCGGCCGAGGACGTGAACCGCGAGTTCGACGAGATCGGCGCGAACTACAACGCCTTCACCAGCCACGAGCAGACCGTCTACTACGCGCATGTGTTGCCCGAGGTCCTGCCCAGCGCGGTGGACCTCTTCACCGACATGCTCAGGCCGGCCCTGCGCAGCGACGATTTTGACACGGAAAAGAAGGTGATTCTCGAAGAGATCGGCATGTACGACGATCGGCCGGAGTGGCGCTTGCAGGACCGCCTGCTCGAAGAGCATTACGCCAACCACGGCCTGGGCTTTCGCGTCCTGGGCACGGCCGACACCGTCAGCGCCCTGACTGCCGGGCAGATGCGGCACTACTTTGAAGCGCGCTACAGCCCGGACAACCTGGTCGTATCCGCCGCGGGCAAAGTCGATTTTGATCAGCTCTGTGCCGACCTTGAGAAGCGCTGCGGCCAGTGGAAGCCCACGCAGGCCACCCGCACCTACACGCGCCCGGGCGAGGCGGAGAACCGTGTCGATCTGCGTCAGGCCAACGTCACGCGTCATTACCTGGCGATGCTGTGTCCCGGGCCTTCGGCGCAGGACGAGATGCGCTACCCGTCCAAGGTCTTGTCGGATGTGATGGGCGATGACGACGGCTCGCGGCTGTACTGGGCGCTGGTGGATCCGGGCCTGGCCGATGACGCGGACTTTTCGTTCTGGCCACACGATCAGCTCGGGGCGTTTATGGCTTTTGCCTCGTGCGACCCGGACCGGGCGCAGGCGGTAGAGGAGAAGCTCCTGGGCACGATCGGCGCGATCACGGGCAAGGGCTTTGATATCTCGGCCGACGAGGTGCATCGCGCGGTGAACAAGCTGGCGACGCGGGCAACTTTGCAGGGTGAGCGGCCGGCGGGGAGGATGCAGGCGCTCGGCGGGCAGTGGCTGTATCACGGCCGATACCTCCCGCTGGACGAAGAGCTTGGCCGACTGATGGCGGTGACGGTGCAGGACATCCGCGCGGTGGTGGAGCGGTACACGTTCTCGCCGAGGACGATCGTGACGCTCGGGCCGGAGATGTGAGCGTTATTTTATAGCTCATCAACTATCGAACCATCTAGCCATCAAAGAGGCACGGAGCGGAAACATTTGTCCACAGATTTCACAGATGACACAGATTTTTCTTGAACCACGAAAGCACCAAGGACACGAAGTAAGACAGTTTTTTCTTCGTGTCCTTCGCGCCTTCGTGGTTCTTCATGGCCTTGAATCTGTGTGATCCGTGAAATCTGTGGACACCACGAATCGTCTTATGATGTACCCATGAGAAAGCCATGACCCACCCGATCCCCGACATCCTGGCTGACCTGCGTGCGGGGAAGATGATTGTGCTGGTCGATGACGAGCAGCGGGAGAACGAGGGCGATCTCGTTTGCGCGGCGCAGTTTGCTTCGCCAGAGATGATGAACTTCATGCTGCGGGAGGCGCGGGGGATGATGTGCGTGCCGATGAGCGCGGCGGCGTGTGAACGGCTGGAGCTTCCGCCGCAGTCGGGCAGCAACACCTCGCAGCGGACGACCGCCTACACGATCAGTGTGGATGCCCACGAACGATTTGGCGTGACGACGGGCGTGAGCGCTGCTGATCGCGCGCGGACATGCAAGGTGCTCGCGGACCCGCAAACTCGGCCG
>JBGSTE010000300.1:0-2609 GCA_041736655.1 Phycisphaeraceae bacterium
TGATCCATATCACAACTGCAGCGCACGAACCTGATTGGCGGTTACGGGCTGTCTCCGCCTGACATTTGGGTGCGCGGCCCTGAGCGCCTCGTCCGTCCGCTCCGTGTCGCCCCCCTCCCGATCAAACGCCTCCCGACTAGACACCTCCCGTTGAAACACCCTCACGCAACGGCCCGCCATGACGACACCTTATTTCGCCCCGCGACCCGACGACAAGAAGCAGCTCGAAGAGGGCAACGCCTTCTCGCCTAAGTTCGATGAGCACGGGCTGATCCCCTGCATCACCACCCATGCCGACACGGGCGAAGTCCTCATGTTCGCCTACATGAACGAGTTGTCGCTGGCCAAGACGATCGAGACCGGGCTGGTCCACTACTGGTCGCGCTCGCGTGGCAAGCTCTGGCTCAAGGGCGAGTCGTCGGGCATGAGTCAGCATGTCGTGCAGCTCCTGACCGACTGCGACCAAGACGCGCTGGTGGCCCGCGTGAAGATCGGCAAGTCAACGGCAGGGGGCGGAGTACAGGCCAGTTGCCACGTCGGCTATCCCAACTGTTTTTATCGCGCGGTGCCGACGGGGATCGGTGAAGCGCGCGGGCCAGTGAAGTTGATGACGATCGCCGAGAAGGTGTACGACCCGGATCAGGTGTACGGCAAGCAATAACGCGACCGCCTTCGGTCACGGCCTGAGCTGTATGAGACGGCCATCATGCACCGTAACTTCTAATGCATTGGCCAGCAGGTCGTAACCCGCGTAGCTTTCTGACGGTCTAAACTCCCAGTCTTCAAGCTCCCACAGGTGGCGGACAGTGATCAGATACTTTGCTCCGTTCTGAAATGTGTATTGATACACGTCCCTCGCAGCCCATGACATGAGATTGATTGCCAGATCGTAAGTCCAGTGTGCCTAGAGCGATGCAGCAGCCGGAATCGACCCATCTCGATTATCAAGTAGAACAAACTTGTATGCCTGCATCTTAGGATCAACGACCGTAACTTCTGTGTAGTCGAAATGTTTTTCGTCAGTCGCGACGAACGTGTAAAACCTGAAAGCATGGTCGGTATGATTCGTAAATTTCAAATGAAGTAGGCCATCTGCAATCGAAGAGGCGAGCGTGACCGTCTGGATGCGCTTGGGTGTATGGCTGGCGGCATGTTTAGCTTCAGCGGCACAGCCCACGAGGAGCCTAATGCAAAGAATCACAATTGCAACCTGTGACGTGTGCCGCATCGGTGCCTCCGGATTAATAACTGAGAGCCAAATGGTAAAGTACGCTGATGAGTGAGGCAAATTCTATCCCGCAACCCTCCCGCCCGCGACGCAACCGGCGGACCCCGGCCATCCGCGCGCTGGTGCGGGAGACTACGCTCTGCGCTTCGCACCTGATCTACCCGCTGTTTGTGCAGGATGGCCCGACCCAGCCCATCGACGCGATGCCCGGCCAGAACCGCTGGTCGCTTGATGACCTGTGCAAAGAAGTTGAACGCGCCTACAAGCTCGGGATCGGCGGTGTTGTGCTGTTCCCCAAGGTGCCGGACGCGAAGAAGACCCCGGCCGGCGAACACGCGTTTGATCCCGACGGGCTGGCGCAGCGGGCGATTCGTGCGGTCAAGCAGGCGGTGCCCGGCGTGTGCGTGATCACCGATGTGGCGCTGGACCCTTACAACAGCGACGGACACGACGGCATCGTTTCATCAACAGGCGAGGTGCTCAACGACCAAACGATCGCGGTGCTGGTGAAGCAGGCGATCAGCCACGCCGCGGCCGGGGCCGAAATCGTTGCGCCCAGCGACATGATGGACGGCCGGGTCGGCGCGATCCGCACAGCGCTGGACAACGCCGGGCACACCAACACCGCCATCATGAGCTACACCGCCAAGTACGCCTCGGCGTTCTATGGCCCGTTCCGCGGCGCGCTGGACTCGGCGCCACGCCCATCCACCGGCGGCAAGCCTATCCCGCAGGATAAAAAAACCTATCAGATGGACTACGCCAACGCGCGTGAAGCACTGCGCGAGCTTGATCTGGATGTCGATGAAGGCGCGGACATCGTCATGGTCAAACCCGCAGGGCCATACCTCGATGTCATCTATCGCATGCGTGAGGCGACGGACCTGCCCATCGCGGCCTACCAGGTCTCCGGCGCGGATGTGATGCTCAAGTCCGCGGCCGCGGCGGGGCAGCTCGATGAGAAGGCGCTGGTGCTGGAGACACTCACCGGCATCCGCCGGGCCGGGGCAGACATGGTGCTGACGTACTTCGCACCGCAGGTTGCGCAGTGGCTAGGGTAGCAGGCACTCTCAACAAGTGAGGCAGACAGGAATGTCTGCCCCACTGAATCAGATCGTTACCGGCTTTCTTCTGCGGCTTTCTTGGCTGCGGCTTCCTGGCGCTGACGTTCGAACTCGGCGTTGTTGATGTCTTCGACATCGCGCGGGTCGGGCGTCGTGTTGATGCGGGTGATGTCGCCGACGACGTTGAGCGTCAGGCCGGTCATGACTCTTTCGCGCACGGCCTGGAGGCGGTCGTTGGCCAGGACCAGCGGTGTCTTGCGGTAGGCATCCAGGGCCGAGGCGTAGCGCTTGTAGTCCTGCTCGGCCTGGGTGCTGAT
>JBGSTE010000326.1:0-4220 GCA_041736655.1 Phycisphaeraceae bacterium
GACCACGGCCACGACACGCATGCTGCGCATCACGCCCACGAGCCGCACGAGATGCCCTGGTGGCCGATGAACGGGCCGCTGGTGATCCTCGCGATCGGCTCGCTCTTCGCCGGGCTGTATTTCGGGCCTGTCACCCACGGCATGGAGCACATGGTCAACCTCTCCAGCGCCCTGCTCCCGGCCCATCACAGCGATACCGCCCACGCGATTCACTGGATCATGATGATTGTCAGCAGCCTCTTTGCCCTCGCGGGAATCGCGCTGGCCTTCGCGTTCTATACGTTTAAACCCGGCTACGCACAGACCTGTGCCAAGCTCTTCAAAGGCCCGGTCGCACTCCTGCAAGGCAAATACTTCGTCGACGAGTTTTACGACCGCATCATCGTCAAGCCCCTGTTCATCTCCGGGCAGGTGCTGTACCTGATCGATCAGCTCGTCATCCACGCGACGATCATGAGCTTCGGCTGGGCACCGCGCCTCATCGGCAAGACCGTCCAGCCGACGCAGGCCGGCCGACTCCAGGGCTACGGCCTGGGCATGGTCGCCGGCGTCGCCGCCATCGCCCTGCTCCTGTTGTTCCTGCTTTAACCCTAAACCCTGAACCCCAACCCCCACGACTTGCTCCCCAACGCCTACACCATCCCGTTCCAGCTCATCATGCCCGCGTTCTTCGCGCTGGGCCTGCTCCTGCCGATCAAGGCTTTGGGCACCCGCCGGGGCGCATGGGTCTACTCCGCCATCACGTCGACGATCTCCTTCGCCTTCACGCTCTACGTCGCGTACAACTTCAATTGGGCTGACTCCGGCAAGCTCCAGTTCGTCGGCCACATCCCCTGGGTCGACGGCTGGAACCTCGGCTTTGACTATGGGCTCGACGGCATGAGCCTCTGGCTGGTCATGCTCACCACCTTCCTCATGCCCATCGTCGTCCTTGGCTCGCTCGTTGAAGTCAAGGGCGATATGCGCACCTTCCACTTCTGGCTGCACATCCTCGAGGCGGCGCTGATAGGCACGTTCATCGCCCGCGACATCATCTTCTTCTATGTCTGCTTCGAGTTTACGCTCATCCCGCTGTTCTTCCTGATCGGGATCTTCGGCCACGGCGACAAGCTCAAGGCGGCGCGCGTGTTCTTCTTCTACATCTTCACCGCGTCGCTCCTGACGATGGCGGGCATCCTGTACGTCGCGTGGTTCAACACGACGCTGACGCCTCAGACGCCCGGCCTGGCCGAGGTGTATGACTCGATCCGCTACGACGTGCCGGAGAGTTTTGTCGCAAGCTCGCCCGAAGCGGCATCGACCGAGTACGCGCAGGCGACGTTTGCCGGGCACTGGACGTTCAACATCAAGGCCCTGTGGGCAGCCGGCCGAATGATGCCGATGGAGGCGCAGGTCCTGGTCATGCTGACGATGCTCGCGGGCTTTGGGGTCAAGACGCCGCTCTTCCCGTTTCACACCTGGCTGCCGCTGGCACACACCGAGGCGCCGACGGCCGGCTCGGTCGACCTCGCGGGGCTGGTGCTCAAGCTCGGGCCTTATGGCTTATTGCGATTGGCGATCCCGATGCTGCCCATGGCCGCGGTCGTCATCGCGCCGTGGCTGGGGGCGCTGGCGGTCATCGGCATCATCTACGCGGCCCTGGTCTGCTGGGTCCAGACGGACGCGAAAAAACTCGTCGCTTACTCGTCGGTCTCGCACATGGGCTTCTGCATGCTCGGGCTGTTTGCCTTCGATGGCACGGCCACGACGGGCAGCATCGGCGCAACCGGCGCGTTCATCTACATGCTCTCGCACGGCCTGGCGACCGGGGGCCTGTTCCTCTGCATCGGCATGCTCTACGACCGCTTCCACACCCGCGAGATCGATCGCATGTCGGGCCTGGCGAAAATCATGCCTGCATGGGCCGTGTTCTTCTGCGTCTTTGCGTTTGCCAGCGTCGGCCTGCCGGGGCTTAACGGCTTCATCGGCGAGTTCCTCACGATGCTCGGCACGTTCAAATCCCGCGAAGTGAACGGCTCGCCGATCCTCGGGCCCTGGTACGCCATCCCCGCAGCGCTGGGTGTCATCCTCGCCGCCATCTACCTGCTCTACCTCGTCGGCAAGATCGTCTTTGGCCCGCTGAACCTCCCGCACTGGGAAGACACCGGCGAGACCGGCATCGGCGGCGGCCACGACCTCTCGTATCGCGAAGCGATGACGCTCACCCCCATCGCGGTCGTCTGCCTGGTGATCGGCCTGTTTCCGTATCCGATCCTGCGCTCGCTGGAGCCGGCGATCCGTGAACACACGCGGTATGTGCATGAGGCGATCGATGCGATGGAGGCGGAGTCTGCGGGCACGGCGGTTGTCGAAAACGATTCGGTTTTTAACGCCAAGACGCCAAGTCGCCAAGACGCCAAGGAAGCCATTTATAACGATGGATCTGTGGTTGGTTTTGTTGGCTCAGAGAATTCACGTGAGTTAACCGCTGAGGAACTCAAGGCCATCTTGGAAAAACCTTCTGTCCAACGAACCAAGTGGTATCAGTCATTCAATAAAGAGCAGGAGGGCTCAGACAAGTGATGCAGCCCACCCTTTATCAACATGATACGAGAAGCGAATTGCCTTCTTGGCGTCTTGGCGCCTTGGCGTCTTGGCGTTACATGCCTTGGCAACCCGCTCTTATACAAACCAAGGGGGGCTCTACCGAATGAACCCCATCCTCGACAAACTCCAGCACCTCTGGCCCGAGATCACGATGCTGATCGGGGCGTGCCTGTGTCTGGTCACCGGGCTCAATAGCCGGCAGGCGGTGCGGAAGCTCACGCCCTTGGTTGCGATGGCGACACTGGTTGCGTCGGCCGTGGTGCTGCTGTCGGTTGGCACGACGGATGTGAACCACTTCCTTGGTCTGGGCGCGATGGCGGGCTACCTCAAGCTCGCGGTTCTGGCGATGGGGCTGCTGCTGGTGCTGGTGGCGACGGGCACGGTCGACAAGCTCAAGCAGGTGATGGATAGCGAGGCACGCGAGGGCAAGGCCTTTGAGCCCGGCGATGATTTCCGGGCTGAGTTCTTTGCGTTCATGCTGTTCTCGCTGACGGGCGTGATGCTCACGGCCGGCGCTTCGGACTTGGTCTGGCTGTTCCTCGCGCTCGAGTTGACGAGCCTGCCAACGTACGTACTGGTGGCGACTTCGCGCAGTGAGGCTTACGCGCAGGAGTCGGCGGTCAAGTATTTCTTCCTCGGGGCTTTGTCGGCGGCGGTGTTCCTCTACGGCTTCACGCTGATCTACGGGGCCACGGGCTTTACCGAGTTCAGCGACATCACCGCCCACGTCCGCGTCAACGGCGCATCACACATGATGATCCTGGGCGTGACGCTGGCGGTGGCGGGCGTGTGCTTCAAGATCGCCGCGGTGCCGATGCACTTTTACACGGCCGACGTGTACGAGGGCGCGGCGACGCCGGTGACGGCGTTCCTGGCGTTTGTGCCCAAGGCGGCGGGCATGATCGCGCTGATGGCGCTACTGGGCCTGCCGCTGGAGAAGGCGGGCGATGCGGACAGCCTGCTGCGATTGCCTGAGCCGTTGGTGTATCTCGTGGCCCTGATCGCGGCGGTGACGATGACGGTCGGTAACGCCTTGGGCCTGGTGCAGAGCAACCTCAAGCGGGTGCTGGCGTACTCGTCGATCGCGCACTCGGGCTACATGCTGGTGGGCGTGCTGGTGGGGCCGATGCTCGCCAAGTCGCTGATGGCCGCGAACCCCAACGCCGACACGTCGCTGAGTAACGGCACGGCGGCGGTGCTGTTTTATCTCATCGCCTACGGCCTGAGCACGATCGGTGCGTTCGCGGTGCTCGGCTCGATGACGCGCAAGGACGGCAGCGAGGTACAGAGCTACGACGACCTGGCGGGCATGCGGACGCGTCACCCTTTCCTGGCGGGCGTGCTGCTGGTGAGTGTCGTGTCGCTGGTGGGCCTGCCGCCCCTGGTGGGGTTTGTGGGCAAGCTGTATTTGATCGGCTCGGCATACGCGGCAGGCACGAGCGCGTCGGGCCATGCCGGTCTTTATCAGGGCCTGGTCGTGCTGCTGGTGATCAACTCAGCGATGAGCGCGGGGTACTACCTGCGGATCGTCGGCGCGGCGTTCTTCGGTGAAGACAAGGGCCAGACCATCGAGGCGGGCGTGCCGCTGCGTCGCGTCGGCGGCGTGATCGCGGCGCTGGCGTCGATCGCACTGG
>JBGSTE010000334.1:0-2906 GCA_041736655.1 Phycisphaeraceae bacterium
GCGCAGAGCGAGGCGACCGCCAGTACCACCGGCCGCGTCCTGCCGCCGGCGCGGCGGTGAGCGGTTGTTCGCTTGGGCTCGATGATCGGTTGTGACTGTTGCATCGGGGTAGAGACTCTTTGCATCATAGGTTCGGTGTTGACGTCTATATGAACTTCTACGGTGCCGGGGTCGGCAAGGGGTCGGCATTGTCGGGGATCGACGCCTCGGGCATCAGCGTGCCCGGCGCCAGCCACCGGCCGCTGCCGTCCACACGCATCTGACCGGTCTGCAACAAATAGTCGAGTACGCTCGACTGCAGGTCCGACCGGGCCTGGTCGCGGCGGTTGCGGGCATCCAGGCGGTCTTCCTCGGCCTCGATGATCCGCCTTGGCGGAATCACTTCCTTACTGCGCAGGCTGCGGATCTTCAGGCTCTCCAGGCGGAGCTCGGCCAAGCGAACGTTCTCCTCCTGCAGGTCCAGCGTCAACTTCGCACGCTCGATCGCCCGGCTCGCGTCGCGGATATCCAACGCAACACGGTCACGCTGCGTGCGGTAGTCGCGCTCGGCCCGCTCCAGGTTCACCAGCGAACTGCGGTACTGGGCCAGCTCGATCTTGCGGTCCAGCGGCGGGCTGTACTCAAAGCCCACGCGGTAGTCGCTGTCGCCTAGTTTGATGTCCGCCCCGCCGATGTCTTTGCCCGTGTCGGTGCGGAGGTTGGCCGAGGCCGTCAGGTCAAGGTCCCCGCGCATCCGGTTCTTCGCCACCAGCACGGCTCGCTCGGCGTCTTGCACGCGGTCTTCGCGGGTCTGCAGGTCCAGCCGCGCCGCCTGGCCGATCTGGATCGACTGCGCGACATCCAGCGCCGGCTGGGGCACGTCGATCTGCACCGGGACCACCACCAGCGGCTGCTCGACGGGCATGCCGATGCGCAGCTTGAGCGTGTCCAGCGCCGAGGCGTAATCATCAACCACCTCCACCAGGTCCGATCGGCCAAAGAGCACCTGCGCCTCGGCGTCGTCGGCCTCGAAGCGCGAGACCTGCTCGGCCTCATACAGCGCACGCTGCTGGTCGGCCAAACGCTTGAGCCCGTCGACCTGGCGCTGCTGGTTCTCAATCCGCAACTGCTGGCGGATCAAGCCGAAGTAGGTGTTGGAAATATCCACGAAAAACTCGCGGCGGAATCGCTCGAAGTCGCGCGCGGCGTATACCAAGTCGCGCTCGGCCTGGATCAACTCCTCACGCGCCACCTCGCCGGCCCCGCGCAAGAGAGGCAGGTCGATCGACGCGTTAAGTCGCGTGTCCTGCAATTCGTCGGCGGTCGTGGTCGTGCTGGCGCGTTGCAGGAGGTTGGTGTAGTTGACCAGCGCGGAGACCGAGACATCCCCGCCGTAGGGCAGGCGCTGACTGACAGTGAAGTCGTTGACCAGGTCCAGCGCGGTGTCGTAGTCGCCGGACTCGGGCGTGCCGGAGATGTCGCTGGAAAGCGTGTTGAAGAATCGCGGGCCCCAGGCGTGCCGCTCGATGATCAGCGAGAGCGTGGCAAGGAAGAGTTGTTCTTTTTCGGCGCGGTACTCGGGCGCGTGCTCGATGGCATAGGCCAGCAGCAGGGTCAGGTCCAGCTCGATAGGCTGAACAACTGCGGCGTTATCCGGATCGGGCGCGCCCGCTTCTCCGACGGGCCTGGCGGGCAGGTCTTTGGCGGCGGGGTTGTACGTTGCCGGCTGGGTGCTGTAGCGCTCGCCGGGCGAATTGGCGACCTTCGGCAGAGCGACACTCGAATCGCTGACACCGTGGGCCCCGAGCGTCGCGCCCTGCCGCTGGGCGATCATGCGTGACACCTCGCGGTCCAGTTCGCTGACCGACCCGTAGCAGCCCGACAGCAACAGGGCCATGCACACCAAGACCGGTGCGGACCATCGGCGTGGAGCGCGGGTGTCGCGAGGTATGTTCATCCGGGGTTTACTCAGGCCTGGTTCGATAGGTAAGACGCTCAATTCTACTGACTTATTGCCCAGCCGCCTTGACATATTAGTACGCGTGCCTACTGTTTAGGTTCGACGGGGCTGGTCAGTAAGTGTTACAGGCACGGAGATTCATGGATGCCCGAGGTTTCATTTGACGACCGAAGCTTCCTGGTTGACGGCCGACGCATCTGGCTGGTCAGCGGGACGATCCACTACGCCCGCACCCCGCGCGGGCTGTGGCGCAGCCGGGTCCGCGCGGCCAAGCAGGCGGGGCTCAACTGCATCGAGACCTGCGTCCTCTGGAACGCCCACGAGCGCGAGCCGGGCACTTTCGACTTCACCGGCGACAACGACCTGCGCGCCTTTGTCCAGTTAATCGCAGACGAGGGGCTCTACTGCGTCCTCCGGCCCGGGCCTTTTGTCGGTGACGCGTTCGACTTTGGCGGCCTGCCCGCTTACCTGAGCAGCAACGACGACGACTCGGGACAGCCGATCCGTCTGCGCGAAGGCCACCCGCCTTTCATGGAAGCGAGCGACCGCTACCTGCGTGCAGTCTTTGAACAGGTCGGTGATTTACAAATCAACGCGCCAGAAGCCGGGCCCATCGTGCTGATGCAGGTCGAGCACCAGTGGAACTGCGGCAACCCCGAGCAAGGACAGGCCTACCTCGAGCGGCTGACGAGCATGATGCGCCAGCACGGCTGCACGGTGCCCATCGTCAACTGCAACAACCTCTGGCAAGCCGTTGATGGCACGATCGACGCGTGGAGCGGCAGCAGCGACCTGCCGGCCATGATGCGCCAGCTCGCCCACATCCAGCCCAAGGCCCCGGCGATGGTGATGGCCCTGGGCACCGGCGGCTACGACTGCTGGGCAAGCCAAGGCGGGCAAGGCGGGCAACAGGTCAGTGCTGCGACACTCGCGTATCGCCTGGCCGGGCTCATCGGCATCGGCGCGC
>JBGSTE010000342.1:0-1420 GCA_041736655.1 Phycisphaeraceae bacterium
GCGTGAGGAAGGGTCGGGCAAACGCGCGTGGAAGCTGGCGGACTATCAGCCCGGGCCAGAGGTGGTCGGCCCACTGATCGCGCGATCACCCGCGTCGGCGGTGAAGCTCAGCCCGGGCGTTGATGTTGAGGCGCTGCCGTGGCCTGGCGAGGTGGAGTTCATCAGTGAGCGGGGCCGACTGGTGCAGGCGGTGCTGTGGTGCGGGGCCTTTGCGCAGGGCCGGCGCAGCGCGACGTTGTTGGTCGATGGCGATACGCACACGCTGCGGGGCGAGCCGGACAGGCCGGGCGCGCTGATGATCGGGCCGATGCAGCGCTTTCTGTATACGCTGGATGCCTCGGTCGAGCGTGCTGAATTACTTGGCCAACTGTGCGAGCTTGTCGATGCGCCGGCGGTGCATCCGAAGCTGGGGTTACTCACCAGCGACCGCGTGATTCACTCGCCGTGGCTGACGGGCTTTGAGCTGATCGAGCGATTGCCCTGGCGGCCTGAGCGTGTGGCGCAGTGGCTACAGACGCATGACGGCGGGCTGGTGGAGGTCAAGACCCGCGGCAAGGCATGCGACCCGGACGCCGAGCAAGTGCGCCTGCGTGGCAAAGGCGGCACGACGTACACGGTGTTTGTGCTGCGCTTTGATACGAAGGTTCAGGCGCTGATCACACGGCGACTTTAATTACTCTGATCCATGCCTTACCCGCGCTGGTCGAGCTGGTCCTGGTAGTGGCGCATCAGGTTTGATCGGCTGATCATGGCGGTGACGCGGTTCTGGCCATCGACGATGGGCAGGCTCGCCACCTCGTGACGGGCGAACTTGTCGAGCACGGTATCGAGCGTGTCGCCGGGGCGGACGGTCGGCAGGTCGACGCGCATCAGTTCACTGACGATCATCAGGGGCACGGCCTCGCGCTGGACGAGCGTCGTGCGGACGTCGTCACCCACGACCATGCCGATGTATCGCTCGGCGTCGTCGGCGACGACAAAGTCATTGACCGCGTACTGCGTTGCGAGGTCGATCAACCGCTGGGCCGGGTCGCTTTCGACGACGAGCACCGCGGGGCTTAGCGGTACGTCGGCGACGGTCATGCGCCGAAGCAGGGTCATGTCGGCGAAGTGGCCAAAGCGGATGCCCTTGCGGCGAAGTAGATCGGTGTAGACAGACTCGCGGTGCAGGAACTGGGCGAAGGTGGTGGAGACGATGGCTACGAGCATGACCGGGAGGATGACCTTGTAGTCCTGCGTGATCTCGAAGACCAGGAGAAAGGCGGTGAGCGGGCAGTGCAGCGTCGCGGCGATGACGCCGGCCATGCCCGCCAGCGCATAGGTGGCGGGGGTCGAGCCGGGGAAGAGTCCCAGCAGATCAAGGGCCGCGGCGAAGAGCCCGCCGGTGGCGGCACCGACAAAAAGCGAAGGCGCGATCACG
>JBGSTE010000346.1:0-1522 GCA_041736655.1 Phycisphaeraceae bacterium
GACGAACGCCGGCTCGGCAAGCAGCCCGCCTGGGCCGGGCGACAGGTCGGCGTTGAGCACGATGAGCTGGCCACGGTCAAGCGCATTGGCGATGACGATGGGCCGGTTGCTGCCGGCCGAGAGCAGCACCTGAGCCTCGGGCGCTACCGTCACCTGATCGTTGCCTGGCCAGGTCAAAACGGCGAGGCCCGCGCGGGCCGGGCCTTCGAATAGTCGCAGCGGCGTAAGCGAAAAATCGATCTGCGTGGCTTGTACATCAAGCTCGCGCTGCGGCGGACCCGTGTCGGCTAAGAGAGGCAAGGTCAGCGCCGACTGCTGCGTGGTAAGCCGTGTGTCGCCCGCAAAAGCGATCACCCCGCCACCGAGCCGGGCATACGCCGTCAATGCGTTGGCCAGGGGCTCGTCGATCTTCTGCGGCGATAGCAGCAGCACCGTACGCAACTGGGCCGGGTCCGCCTCTGCAACAAGCTGAGCGGCCGCCGTGATATCGGCAGTACGGACAAGCGGCAGGCCCGCGCTCGCCTCGTTGTCAGGGTTCAGAACCGCTGCGAGCCGCTTTGCGAGTTGACTTGAAGAATCCGTCGTGTCGTGCACGATCAGCGCGCTTGTCTGGTCGGTGACATCCAGCACATGCCCGGTCGCATCATCAAGCGACAGCGCGTCATCGCTATTAAGTTGCAGGCGAAGGACCGCCGGGCCCGGCGAGTCGGCGGCAAGGTCGAACGTGACACGCGATGTCGTACCCGCCTCGAGGCTGAGGCTGCGCAGGGCCTGCGAGCCGCCGAGCGATGCACGCACCTGGACCTCGGCCGGGCCTTGGCCAAAACGCGCCACCTCGGCGATGACGCGCACCGGCTGGCCGGCGATGGGCGGGTAAGGGCTGATGTCGACCAGCCGAACGGCGGTGTTGTTGTTGGGTGCATCGATGCGGACATGCCGCAGTTGCGTGAGGTCGATCGCCGAGTCATCGCTAACTGAAGCCGGCCCATCGCCCTGCTGGTCGCTGATGACGACCAGACGCGCCCGCCTTCCGGTCTTCGCAGCCAGTTGCTCCGCCCGCGCCAGTGCCGCGGGCCAGTTGGCGCTTTCATACGTCGGCGCGGTGGACGCCAAGGCTGCGCTGAGGAGTCCGAAATCGGCGGTGGGTTCGGGTAAGAGCGCGCTGCTCTGCCGATCGACACGCACCACCGCCGCGACATCGCGGGCCGGGTCCAGGCCCGTCAACAAAGCACCGGCCTGACGCACCGCCCGTTCGTAAAGTGTCGCCCCGTCCGTCACCCGCCGCATCGACGCGCTGGCATCCAGCAGCACGATCAACGCCACGCCCTCTTCGCTATTGAGCCCCTTGGCCTGCGGCAGCCAGCGCGGCCGCATAAACGCCAGCACCACCAGCAGCAGCACCAGCCAGCGCAGCAGCATCAACAAACGATGACGCGGCTTTTCGATCCGCGAGGTCTGCTGTACCGCCTGTTGCACAAACCGCGTTGCCGGGAAAAGCACCTCGCGGTAGCGTGACCGGCTC
>JBGSTE010000347.1:0-2109 GCA_041736655.1 Phycisphaeraceae bacterium
CCAGTGCCTGGCAATGTGGCACCGGCCCGTCAAGGTGACACGTAACGGCGTGCGAATCCAGGTCGGCACGATCAGCTACACCTATGGCCAGTACGACACGACACTCCGATCGCTGATCGGTACGGGCAAAGCCGTTCATATCAGCTATGACCCGATGAGCATGAGCACCGTCGAGGTCTACGATGAGAATCACCGTTATCTCTGCACGGCCGAAGAGAATCGGCTTGCTGGCAGAGGCAATTCCAAGGTCCAACACAAGGAAGTTCAGCGGCTCGAATCCGAGCGCCGGCGTCGCACGAAACAGCGTAACGAGCTGGGTAGGTCTGCGCTGTCCGATCTCGTGAATAAGTACAACTTGCTGGACAGTGCGGCGTATGTGAGCCCGCCCGCCGTGACTGAGCCGATGAAGACCGAGCCGCGCGAGGTGAAGCTCACCGGCAAGAAACAGGGCTTCGATCTCGCCGAACATATCAGGAAGAACGGCGGAATCATTGACATTACCAAGCGTGTGAACTCAAAGCCGGGACAGCAAGGCCCGGTTAAAGTCCAAGAGAAAGAGGAAGAATTGCCAGATATCTGGGACTTACTTGCAAAGATCGGGGCGAAGAGTGCGGCCGATCAATTGGCGGCACGCGATCTGAATGACGACGTGTTCGACATCATCGCGCTGAATGGGGGTGCGGCATGAACGATCGCACCCGAGAAATCCTTGACCTGATCGCGCGTGATGAGAGGCGTCTGCGTGTTGGCCAACGCTTACCGACCGAAGGCCCGATCCCCTGGGAACAAATACAACTCGTGCGCGACGATCTCGCGTTTGTCCTTCAGCAGCAGGGCGTCACGATCCCGAAGATTTGCGCCGCCCTGGGCGAGGCCTACACGCCCAAGATCATCGGCCGCTTCCGCAACTGCGCCAACCGCGAGACCTACGGCGGCGACATCGACCAGGACACGCGAGCGATCAACCGGTTTATCGAGTTGATCGCGCGGCGTAGCGAGGCCAAGCTGCCGGGCGGATTCATCGAAACCGAAGTCGCCCGCCGAATCCTGCTGGTCGTGAGTAAGACGATCGAGCTGGCTTCGATCGGTGTGATTTACGCCGATGCAGGTCGCGGCAAGACCATCACGCTCCAGGCAGCGGCCGCGATCCATCCGGGATCGGTTCTGCTGCGGGTCCGCCGACAGACGCGCAGCGCCGCCGGCCTGGCCAAGGCGCTCGCCGAAGTGGTCGGCCTGCGTGGCGTCCAGACCTCCTATCAGGCGTCCAGTCGTTTGATAGAAAACCTGCGGGGCACCGGGCGGTGCATCATCATCGACGAGGCCCACCAGCTCACGCACGACGCGCTCGAGCTGCTGCGGGACATCCACGATGAAGCGGGCCTGCCGATCGTCCTGGCGGGCACGATCAGCTTGCAGCAGGCCGTCGATGACGCGGGGGCATTCTTCGCCCAGTTCTCATCCCGGATCGCGCTGCGTTACAACGTGGTTGAAGACCTGATTGCCGGAGGCGGACCAGGCGGACGGCCGCTTCACTCGGTCGAAGAGATCAGGGCCTTGTACGAATCGGACAAGGTCCGGCTGACCGCAGACGGGCGGGCGCTATTGACCCGCATCGCCAACCTGCCGGGCCTGGGCGGGCTTCGTATGTGCGGCAAGATCGTCCAGGTGGCCAGCTCAGCAGCGGGCGGAGAGGCGATCGACGCGAGATTGCTGCTGAGGATTATCCGGACCATGAACGATCAGAACTTCGCGGTGAACACGGTGGAGGCCGCGATCCAGCGGGAGGCTCAGCGAGCGATCGCGTAGCATGATGACAACAAGTGACAACCATGTAAGCCCTTGGCTTCCCAGGTCTACCGACCTGGGGGCCTTTTTTGATTCTGCACACAATAGCCCGAAAATGATGCCGGGCGCGAGCGCCCAGCGCCCGGCAGGAATCCGCGATTTTGAGCGATTAAAGCCGATTCGATAAGCCATCGAATGGCGTTCGACGGCAGTTTTGGCCATATTGATTTTTCGATGACTCGCGGGCGTCGTCATCCGTAAGCGATGCGTTTTCAAAGGCTTGCGGCGTTTCCCGTCTCTTTCCGGCTCTTCCCGTAAATTCCC
>JBGSTE010000359.1:0-6013 GCA_041736655.1 Phycisphaeraceae bacterium
GACGGCGCATCGACCTTGGCGCAGTGGCTCGCGGGTGTGCTGGGGCTGGCGGTGCCGCCGACGAAGCTGCTGGGGCGGTGAAGGGTCTGGCTGCGCTTGAATCCAAGGCAAATCACAGAGGCCACTGAGGCACGGAGGTCACAGAGCAAGGCAGGTCTGATTTGCCTCTGTGACCTATGTGCCTCCGTGTTCTCCGTGATGGATTGGGGGTATGCTTTAGCCATGGAAGCCGAGGCTCAGCCGCATATGATGACCGACGCCGAGTTGATTGATCAGGTGGACGCAAAGCTCCATGCCTACTTGCGTGGATTTGAGCCCGACTCGCTGCATGATGCGATGGCATACTCCGTATTTAGCGGAGGAAAGCGCATCCGCCCACTGCTCTGCATCCGCGCTTGCCAAGCCGTTGGTGGGGAGATCGATCGTTCTTTGTCTGCAGCGGCTGCGGTCGAACTGATCCATACATTTTCACTTGTCCATGATGACCTGCCGGCGATGGACGACGATGACCTGCGACGGGGCCGGCCAACCTTACACAAGCACACCAACGAGGCGATGGCCATCCTTGCGGGAGACGCGATGACAGCATTGGCGTTCAAGGGGCTTGCGAACTCGAACCTCTCGCCTGATGCACGATGCCGAATGGTCACGGAGTTGAGTATTGCAACTCATATGATGATTTGTGGTCAGGTTTACGACACGATGGGGGGACACTCGGAAGATGTCTCTCAAATCCAGCAGCTTCGCGGGACGCACTATCACAAAACCGGTGCATTGATAAAGGCATCAATCTGTATGGGTTCGATCGCCGGGGATGCCTCGGATGAGCGATACGGCAAGTTGTCCACCTACGCCGACGCCGTCGGCCTGATGTTCCAAGCCGTCGACGACCTGCTCGATGTCACCCAAACCGCTGAGAAAATGGGTAAAGCCACCGGCAAAGATGCTCAGCAGGGCAAGCTGACCTACCCCGGCCTGCTCGGCATCGAAGGCACGCGCGCGGAAATACAGAAGCTACATCAGCAGGCCATCGATGCGCTCAAAGATTTCGATAGCAAAGCGGACCCCCTCCGCGAGATGGCCGAACGACTGGCCAGCCGCCAGCGTTAGAGTGTCTCTAGCCCATGCCGTGACGGCGTGGGCCTCGCGCCTCCTTGCACTTCAAACCCTACAATCATGTAACGCCGCGACAACGCCCGATTTTCTCCCCATGGCTTACGAACTGCTCCAGACCATCAACGGACCGGCCGACCTCAAGAAGCTCTCCATCGACGAGCTCAAGGTCCTCGCCCAGGACATCCGTAACGCCATCTGCGACCAGGTCTCTCAGACCGGCGGACACCTCGCGCCTAACCTCGGCGTCGTCGAACTGACCCTCGCCCTGCACTACGTCTTTGACTTCGGGCCCGAGCACGATCGCCTGCTCTTTGATGTCGGACACCAGTGCTACCCGCACAAGCTCATCACCGGCCGGTTGCCGCTGCTCGGTAAGCTCCGCCAGCGCGACGGCATGGCCGGCTTCCCCGAACCGGCCGAGTCCGAGCACGACCTCTTCGCCGTCGGACATGCCGGCACCGCGATCAGCACCGCTGTGGGCCTGGCCCGCGGCGATCAACTCCTTGGCCACGGCGACCGGCACGTCGTCTCGCTCATCGGCGACGCGTCCATCGTCAACGGCGTTGCGCTCGAAGGCCTCAACAACGCCGGCACACTCAACCGACAATTCCTCGTCGTCCTCAACGACAACGGCATGTCCATCGCCAAGCCCCAGGGCGCGATGGCCGGCTACTTCGACCGCATCCGCGTCAGTCACCGCTACGCAGGCTTCAAGAAAAAGAGCCACAAAATCCTTGAGCGCGTGCCCTACGGCCGAAAGCTCGAGTCGCTCTACCACCGCTCCACCGAAGCGCTCAAAGCCATCCTCAAATCCGAACACCTCTTCGAGCACTTCGGCCTCACGTGCGTCGGCCCGGTCGATGGCCACGACATCGACAACCTCATCCCGCTCCTGCGCGAAATCAAGCTGATGGATCGGCCCATGCTCCTGCACGTCAAGACGATCAAGGGCAAGGGCTTTGACTTCTCCTCCGGCGACCCGACCGCCTTCCACAGCCCGACGCCCTTCGTCGTCAACGGCTGCCGGGTCGAAGTCAAGTCCGGCGGGCGCTCCTATACCAAGGCCTACGCCGACGCGATGATCGAGCTGATGAGCGCTGACGAAACCATCGTCGCCGTCACCGCTGCGATGCCCGACGGCACGGGCCTGGCCGACGTCGCCAGGCAGTTCCCCGACCGCGTGATCGACACCGGCATCTGCGAGAGCCACGCGATGGACATGTGTGCCGGCATGGCCAAGGCGGGTGTCAAGCCCTTCTTCGCCGTGTACTCCACCTTCGCACAACGCGCTCTCGACCAGGTCTTTCAGGAAGTATCGCTGCAGAACCTGCCCGTCCGCGTGTGCATGGACCGCGGCGGGTTCGTCGGCGGCGACGGCGCGGTGCACCACGGCTTCATGGATATCGCCATGCTCCGCGCCCTGCCCAACGTCGTCATGCTCGCGCCCTGCGATGAAGCGACGCTCAAGGCCGGGCTCAAGTTCATGCAGGACTACCAAGACGGCGCCAGCTTCATCCGCTACCCGCGCGACAACGTGCCCGCCAAGCCGCACCAGGAAAACACCCCGGCCTTCGAGCTTGGCAAGGCCAACCTGATCCATGCAAGCCAGGCCGACACACCGGCAGCCGCTGTCATTGCGTATGGCGTGATGGTCAACACCGCGCTCGCGGCGCTGCCCGAACTGACGCAGCAGGGCTACGACATCGCCATTTACGACGCGCGTTTCGCCATGCCTATCGACATGGAATTGATCCGCTCGCTGATTGACAAGCACGTGCCGATCATCACCGTCGAGGACCACGCGCTGGAAGGCGGCTTCGGCTCGATCGTGCTCGACGCCTGCAACCGAGCAAACCTGCCGACCCAGTCGATCCGCCGACTGGGCATGCCCAAGTCATGGATCGGCCCCGACAGCCGCGGCAACCAACTCGCCGAGGCAGGGTTGACCCCCGCCCGCATCGCCCACGCCGTCCGCGAGTTGCTGGACCAGCCGATGTCTGACCCGGCTTGCACTCCAGACGTTGTACCGACACAGCAGTGAAGTTAGATACATCGTCTGATCGTCAGGATTCTGACGGGCCCCAAGCCCAACCCAGTGGCGCGTCTAGTTTGTCGTATGGCCATAAACCCGTGCATTCACGGCGAATCTTGACCATGTCTGCACTTGGCGCGGCAGGTGTAACCGGCCAAGTCAAACGCAAAAGTGAGCAGACTTCCTGAATCGGAGTGCCGATACAGAACTTTTCGATCCAATCTCTGAACTCCCAAGGATAGAAATAGCCGTAACCATGAATTGAAAAGGCCATCATCCCGACCACAACCTCTGAAATCGTCTCGCCATCCGTCAGGTCCCAGCCAGTAATACTGTGAAGACCGATCTCTCCAAACTGTAATGACCAAGAATCTGGCCGAAAGTTCAGTTGCTCACCACTGGGGTGTGGACCTTGGAACCACTGATACTGTTCTTCGGTTAAGCCCCCCACAATGTTCAGCCGACCGATGTTTCCATCCTGACTTAAAAGCTTGACAATCAGTTCATCAAAATCACCATCGCAAGAAAAATCGGGATCGATACTCTTGAGCGTTGTAATTGATGTTGTGAATGCGGGACGTGGTTTGTTGCGAAAGAGCCGCTTCCACCAGGGTTGTCGGTAAGTCGTAGTGTTGACTGGTTGTTCATCAAAAAATGGCCGAACATCGCTAGTGATCTTAGCGCCCCAGTTAATGTCAGCGGAACTAAGTCTGGAAGCTTTAATAAAATCTGTTTGAAGTAACTTTTGCAGGAAAGCGCCTACCTCCTTAGCCGTGACAACTGGCGCTTCACCGGGGCGATAATAGACTGCTTCAGAGTAAAATCCCATCGTGTATTCTGCCTTCTGATTACAGAGTTCTACTTATGCCCCTTGGGCCCTTCGCCGCGCAGGTACTTGTTGCGTACCGCTTCTTCGAGGTCCACGCCGTTGATGTTCGCCAGCGTGCACAGCCAGGCCAAGACATCCGCGAATTCGCCGGCCGGGTCGCTGTCGCCGGAGGTGTTGCCGCCTTCGCCCACGGACTTGTGCAGCGCGGTCGCCAGCTCGCCGACCTCTTCGACCAGCCACATGAACGTGCCCGGCGTGCCGCGGGCCTTGTCGGTCGCGTAGTAGCGGTCGTGGATATGCTGCTGGAACGCTTTGAGCGAGAGCGGTGTATGTTCAGGGATCGGCATGGCGGGATGATACCTAAAGCCTCTGCGATGTTCGATGTGCGATGTGCGAGATACCTCCTGTCCCTGGCAGACAGGGTTCTAGAATGCATATCGAACATCGAACATCGAACATCGAACATCGAGCATCGCACATCGTCCATCGCACATCGGACATAAACTAAGTGGATGCCCCGTACCACGCTCCATATCGCTGGCATGCACTGCGCCTCCTGCGTCTCGCGGGTCGAAAAAGCCCTGCGCAAAGTCGAGGGCGTTGAAGAGGCCTCGGTCAACCTGACCACGAACCGTGCCGAAGTCACCGGCCGAGGTCTCGTCGCCGACACGCTCATCGCGTCGGTCAGGCAGGCGGGCTACGACGCATCGGCCTTAAACGAACAAGCCTCAAGCGAGGCTGAGCCCCAGCCCCAGCAACCGAAACCACGCCAGTGGTTCTCACGAAGCGACGCGCTGCAACGCGCCTTGTACACCCTGCCCCTGGCTGTGGGCATCATGGCCCTGGAGATGGCGGTCCACACGCCCGGGTCGCGCTGGGCCCAGTTCGCCATCGCGTCGCTGCTCATGGTCCTGCTTGGCCTACCGTTCTTCGTCAGCGCCATCAAAGGCCTGCGCTACCGGCGCGTCGACATGGACACGCTCATCGCGCTCGGCAGCGGCGTCGCCTACGTCGCGAGCGTGGTGGAACTCTTGCGCGGTGCGGACGTGCCGCTGCACTTTGCCACCGCTGTGGCCATCCTCTGGTTCATCACCCTCGGCCACGCGCTGGAACACAAGGCCCGCCGATCCGCCGCCTCCGCCATCGACAAGCTCCGACAGCTCGCGCCCGACAACGCCACCGTCATCCGTAACGGCCAAGAGGTCACCATGCGCCTCGCCGAGGTGCCCGTCGGCGCGGTCGTGCTCGTCAAGCCCGGCGGCCGCATCCCGCTCGATGGCCTTGTAAAACAAGGCAATTCGACGATCAACCAGGCGATGATCACCGGCGAGTCCGAGCCGGTCGAGGTCGGTCAAGGTGCAAACGTCTTCGCCGGCACGATCAACCAGACCGGCTCCCTGCGGATCACCGTCACCGCGATCGGCGGACAAACCCTCCTGGGCCAGATCGTCACGATGGTGCAAGACGCCCAGGGCAACAAGGCCAACATCCAGCGGCTGGCGGACAAGGTGGCCGGCGTCTTCGTGCCGATCGTCATCGTCATCGCGATCGGCACGCTGCTGGGCTGGGGGCTGATTGACAGCAACTGGCCGCGCGGGATGACCGCCTGTATCGCGGTACTCATCATCGCCTGTCCGTGTGCACTGGGCCTTGCGGTGCCGACGTCGATCCTCGTGGGCACGGGCATCGGTGCGCGGCGTGGCATCCTCATCAAAGACCCCGCAGCGCTCGAACGTGCCCACGGCTTGACGCACATCATCCTCGACAAGACCGGCACGCTGACCACCGGCAAGCCGAGCGTGACGGACTGGTACAGCGTCGATGATTCGCTGGATAAACAAGCCCTTTTGCGTTTGGCCGCCGCCGCCGAGCAGGACAGCGAGCACCCGCTGGGCAAGGCGATCGTCACGTACGCCAGGCAGCAGGGCATCGAGATCCCGCCGGCGAATCAGTTTGAATCGATCACCGCCGCGGGCGTCACCGCCAGCGTCGAGGGCGGAGTAGGAAGCTCGAATGCACCTGCGGCGCAGGCAAAG
>JBGSTE010000362.1:0-2682 GCA_041736655.1 Phycisphaeraceae bacterium
TGCGCCTGGTCGCGGTAGAGCGTGACCTCGGCCAGCTTGCTCTTGGTTTCGTTGGCCTGCGCGAAGGTCGGCCGCGCTGACAGGACCAGCATGAATACCGACAACACCAACGCAAAACCTCGCCAATCGATTCGTTTATGCATGACCACGCTCCAGATGCGAAAGGGATAACAACCCGGCGACGCCGCCGGGCCTTTGATTTAGACGCGGCGAGGCGGGTGCGGGTTCCCAGTCGTTCAACACAAAGCGAAATCGCCGTTAAGCGCGACAAGTCGCGTCGCTTCATTGCGAGTTGATTTTTACTTACTTGCCCGTTGCCGCGGCGTGGTCGAGGTACCACGTCAGCTCGCCGCCGTAGGGCGCGGGGTCGATGCCGGTGATCGGTAGTTCATGTGGATCAGGCCCGCTGCTGGCGATCTGCTGCTCAATTTTCTTGAGCGTGGCGAATTTGCCCGCGCCGGTCAGCAGCACGACCACCTCCCGGCCGTGATTGATCAGCGGGTACGTCATCGTCAGACGCGGCGGCGGCACGACACGCTCGCCGTCGTTAGGCGCGATCCAGCGGTCGGTCACGCTCAGCGCCGGCGAAGCGGGGAACAGGCTGGCCGTGTGCGCGTCACCGCCCATGCCCAGCAGAATAAAATCGATACATGGCACCCCCGGAACCGGACCCGCCCCCGGAAGTTTCAATCCGCCAAAGGCCAGTGACAATTCTTCTTCGTATAGTCGCGCCGCGTCCGGCTGCATCACCGGCATCGGATGCACCGCACTGCGCCGGATCGGTACGTGATCCGTCAGCGCCTCGCGGATCATCTTGATGTTTGATTTCTCGTGATCCGCCGGCACGCAGCGCTCGTCGACGATCCACACATGTGTCTGCGCCCAGGGCAAAAAGCGGAACTTGGGGTCGGTCACCAGGCGGATATAAAAAGGCTCGGGCGTGCCGCCGCCGGAGAGCGCCAGGTGAAACACGCCACGCTCACGGACCGCGCGCTCGGCCGAGCCAAGCAGCACACTGCCCAGGTCATCAAAGAGCTGTTCGGTGTCGGGTGCGACGTGGACTTGGCCGGGGAGGTTGAGCATGGGGCTTGGGTGTTGGGTATTGGGTGTTGGGGACAATCAATAACAATGATGTTTTGTGCTCGGCCCCAACACCCAGCACCTAACACCCGACACCCATCATCCGTTTCGCCAATACCGCCCGTCGCGCTGCATCATCAGGTCCGCTGCGGATGGGCCCCACGTGCCGGCCGAGTAGTTGGGCAGATCGTCCTGCGGGTGCTCGGTCCAGGAGTCGATGACCGGCTGGACCGCGTCCCAGGCGCACTGGATCTCGTCGCGGTGTTTGAAGAGCGTCTGGTCGCCGCGGATCGCATCGTGCAGGAGCGTCGCGTAGCCGTCCGGCGGCTGGGTGTTCCACTGCTTGAGATAGTCAAAGTCCATCACGACCTCTTTCATCTCCAGGCCCGAGCCGGGCACTTTGCCTTCAAATCGCAGGCGGATGCCCTCGTCCGGCTGGACGTTGATGACGATCTGGTTGGGCTTCTGCCGCTTGGCGTGCTGGCGGAACAGGCAGTGCGGCGTGGGCTTGAAGTAGATGACGATCTCGGTCTTCTTCTGCGCCATGGCCTTGCCCGAGCGCAGATAAAACGGCACGCCGCCCCAGCGCCAGGTGTCGACGGCAAACTGCATCGCGGCGTACGTATCGGTCTGGCTGTAGGGGTCAACGCCCTCTGTCTCGCGGTAGCCAAGCATGGGCTTGCCTTTGACCGCGCCCGGGCCGTACTGACCGCGCACGGCGATCTTGGGCACGTCCTCGGCCTTGGGCACGCGCAGGGCCTTGAACACCTTGATCTTCTCGGTGCGGATGTCCGCGGCCTCCATCGACACCGGCGGCTCCATCGCGACAACCGACAAGACTTGCAGCAGGTGGCTCTGCACCATGTCGCGCATCGCCCCGCCGGACGGCCCGTCGTAATAGCTGCCGCGGGCCTCGACGCCGACGGTCTCGCTGGCGGTGATCTGGATGTGGTCGACGTAGCGCTGGTTCCAGAGCGGCTCGAAGATCGCGTTGGCAAAGCGGAGGACGAGCATGTTCTGCACGAGCTCCTTGCCCAGGTAGTGGTCGATGCGGTAGATGGCGTCTTCGTCAAAGACGCCGGCGAGTGTGCGGTTCAGTTGCGCTGCCGACTGCGGGTCCGAGCCGAAGGGTTTCTCGACCACGATGCGTTGCCAGGAGCCCTGGCCGTCGATGGCACAGAACTTTCGGCCCTCGACGACGATATCGGCCGACCCGATGTTGCTGATGATCGGCTCAAAGAACTGCGGCGACACCGACAGGTAGAAGAGCACGTTGCCGCCGGTTTGGTGCTGCTTGTCCAGCTCGCACATGTGCTCCTTGATGGCGTCCCAGTCCGCGCGCTTCGTGGCGTCGCCGGCGTGGTAGTGGATGCACTGCTTGAACAACTGCCACTTCACGTCGTCATAGCTGTCGGACGCGAACGCGTGCAGCTCGTTGCGCCAGTCATCGTCGGAGTATGGCGTTCGGCTGACGCCCATGATCGCCAGGTTCTTGGGCAGTTTGCCGGTATCCCAGAGGTGATAGAGCGCGGGGACAAGCTTTCGCTTGGTCAGGTCGCCGGAGGCCCCGAAGATGACGACGAGGCAACGGGTGTTGTTGTT
>JBGSTE010000363.1:0-7293 GCA_041736655.1 Phycisphaeraceae bacterium
ATATGGGTACGCGTGTCCGCATGCTGATTGCCGAGTTGGGCAGCGAGAGCTGGCAGACGCGTCATCGAGCGCAGAAGACCCTGGAGTAGCTGGGCAAGGCGGCGCTCAAGCCCCTGCAGGAAGCCCGCAGCCACACGGACCCGGAGATCGCCTTCCGTGCCCAGCAGATCCTCGACGCCTACGACCGCAAAATCGAGCAGAACCGATAGCACCCTGCCCAGCAAGCCTCCAGACCCGCCCGGCGGGCGATTCCCGGCTTTTGCCCAGGCTTTTGCCGTCTGTAATCCCGCCCCTGCCGTGGCAGTCCTTTAGAAAGTCATTGCGTTAACCGAGGCCGGTGATTGCCCATGCGCGGCAGCCCAGGCGTCATGCGTTAAGATCTAGTCCTGCTTCACCCTGCGTTGTTCATCCAATCTTTCAAGGAGACCTGCCGTGTCGATCACCAACGACCCCACCCGCCGCACATTCCTCAAGACCAGCGCCGCCGTCGGCAGCGCCCTGGCCTTGGGCAATAGCTTCAGCACCGCCTACGCCCAGGGCAGCGATGAGATCAAGGTCGCGCTCGTCGGCTGCGGCGGCCGCGGCACCGGCGCAATCGCGCAGATGTTCAACACCAAGGGCAACGTCAAGCTCGTCTCCGTCGCCGACGCCCTGGAGAACAAGGCCAAGGACGCGGTCAAGGGCCTGAAGGAAAACAAGAACTACACCGACAAGGTCAAGGTCGATGACGCGACGATCTTCTCGGGCGTAGACGCCTACAAGAAGGCGATCGACATCGACTGCGACCTGGTCATCATCGCGACCCCGCCGGGCTTTAAGCCCCAGCAGTTCGAGTACGCCGTCAGCAAGGGCAAGCACATCTTCTGCGAGAAGCCCGTCGCGGTGGACGCGCCCGGCGTCCGCCGGTTCCTCGCCGCCGTCGAAGAGTCCAAGAAGCAGAACCTCATGGTCGGCATCGGCCTGCAGCGCCGCCACGAGGAGAACTACATCAACATCATGAACGATATCCACGGCGGGGCGATCGGCGACATCATCGCCCAGCGCGTCTACTGGAACGGCGGGGGCATCTGGTACCGCAAGAAGCAGGAGTCGATGACCGAGATGCAGTACCAGTGCGACAACTGGTACCACTTCATCTGGGCCTGCGGCGACCAGATCTGCGAACAGCACATCCACAACCTCGACGTCGGCTGCTGGGCCAAAGGCAAATACCCCGTCAAGGCCAACGGCATGGGCGGCTTCGAGCGACGCCTCAACGGCGACGGCAAGGAATCGCAGATTTATGACCACACCTTCGTCGAATACACCTTCGACGACGGCAGCGTCATGTGGAGCCAGGGCCGACACCTCCAGAACTCCTGGACCCAGGTCGCCGAGTTCGCCCACGGCACCAAGGGCAACGCCTACTTCCCCGGCATGCTCGAGATCGGCGGCCAGCGCAAGCGCATCGAAGGCAAGGGCGGCGGCCACCAGCAGGAACAGCACGACCTGATCGAGGCCCTTATGGCCGGCAAGATCTACAACGAAGGCGAGTACGGCGCCAAGTCCACCTTCACCGCCATCCTCGGCCGCGAAGCCTGCTACTCCGGCAAGGTCGTCGAGTGGGACAAGCTCCTGGCCGACGGCAAGGACTACTGCCCGGGCATCGATACCTGGACCATCAACACCGAGCCGCCCTGCAAGAAGGGCCCCACCGGCGTCTACCCCATCCCCAAGCCCGGCATCTACAACCCCTACGGCCCGCTGGACATCGTCGGCGTGTAACCCCGACAATCAACGCAAACTAAAAACAACGGCGTCCTTCGACGCCGTTGTTTTTTCGTTTCACTGCAATCCGCATGTGAAATGCTTTATGATTTTCCCTCGATCGTGATCGGCAGGGTCAGGCCGATGATCTCCAGCTTCCTGGCCAGCGCCTCGCTCATCTGGTCGAGCGTCGTGTTGTTAAGGTAGCTGAGGATCTGCATTCGGACGGGCTTGAAATGATCGTGCTGCGGGCAGGGCTGGGTGTCGTCGCACTTGGAGAGGCCCACGACGCACTGGGTGTACTGCTTGATGCCGTCGATGGCCTCGACGATGTCGTAGAGCTTGATCTGCTTGGGCCGACGAGCCAGGGCAAAGCCGCCGCCGCGTCCCTTGGCGCTGGTGAGCAGGCCCGCACGGACCAGGTCGCGGAAGATCTTGGCGACGAAATAGGCCGGCAGGTCCGAGCCGTCACAGATCTCCTGCACGCGGACATAGCCGTCGGGTCGGATGACCGTGAGCCGGCACATGGCGCGGATGGCGTAGGCGCAGGTGGTCGAATACATCATGGGGCAGGAGCGTCCGGCGGGTGATGGGCCCGGCAAGATGGGCCTTGCGATGTCTATCATATCGATTCTCCGGCGATTGTCCGACCATCCGATCCGATCATCCTTTGGCATTTGAAAAACACACCGGTGACACCCCCTTACGTCAGCCGGTGTGTCGTGCGGTCTGTCCTCAATCAGAAGCTGTAGACCAGCGAGAGCGTGAAGCGGTCGCCAAAGAGGTCCAGGTCGTTGGTCAGCGGGAACTCGTAGGCGGCGCGGATGGCCAGGTCGGTTTCCGGGATGCGGAACTCTCCGCCCAGGCCCATCGTGATGACATCCTCATCCTGCCCGCCGCCGAGGTTGGCTACGTCCACGCCGGTGAAGCCGACGGGCGCGGTCGAGCTCGAGTCGGTGGTGTGGTAGCCGTTGAGCTCGACCACAGGGCTGAACCATTCGCAGACGAAGTAGTCGGCGTGGATATGCCAGGACAGGCGTTCGGCGTCGCCGAAGGCGTCTTCATTGCCGCCGGGGATGAAGTAGTTGAAGGTCGCGCCCAGGTGCAGCTTGTCAAAGCCCTTGTCGATGGAGAACCACATCCGCAGCTCTTCATCGTCCTGCAGGACCCGGCTGTCGCCCAGGTCAAACTCGTAGCCGATGCCCACGGCCATGTGCAACTGTTCTTCGATATCGCGATAAAAGTTGTACTTCAGGCCCGCGGCGATATCCATGAAGCCTTCGTTGTTGATGACCGTGTCGTCAAAGTGCGCGTAGCCGTCCTTGTAGGCGACCAGTTGCAGGCGATCGGTCAGCGCCAGGCGGAGCTGGGCCGCAACGACCGTAGCATCGCCGCCCAGGACCGCGTTGGGGAAGTCGTGGTAGATGTACCAGGCGCGGACGTCGGACGTGACGAACGAGTTTTCATGGAAGTAGGGGGAGGTGACGGGGTGAACAAACTGCTGCTCAAGCGGGACGGCAGCGGCGGCGGGGTCTGGCTCGCCAAAGAGCACAAAGTCCGCGTGCTGGGCAGCGGCAGAGCCGGCCAGGACACAGGTGCTGCAGGTGGCCAGGAGCAATCGAGCGGTAAGGGAGGAGCGTTGCATGATTGAGCCTCGGATCAGAGAGACGGGTTTTAGCCGGGCCGACCATCGGCAGGGCTGGGCGGGTGTTAGCCACCTCAACACCGACGATATCGGTTTTCCGGGCCATGTCAAGATAAAAAGATCGTGATATCTTTTTTGACCCTCCTTCTTGCCAAACCGGGGGGCCATACGGTAAAAGGACCCAGAGATCGGCCTGCCAGACCCCCAAACGCCCCATTCCGGATTAATCCGCAAAGGAAACACCCATGGCCAAGGCCGAACTAACCCGTGAACAAGTCATCACCGCCGCCCGCAGGCTTATCGAGCAGCAGCTCGTCGGCGTCCTGACGACTGTCGACGACAACCACTGCCCTCACAGCCGGTGGATGGCCGGCGTTCCCGACGGAAACGGGCTGGCAACCCTGCTCTCGCTCAGCGCCCGCGGAGCCCGCAAGCTCGACCAGATCGACACGAACCCGCGGGTCTGCTGGCTCTTCTCGGACAGCCACGATGATGAGGTCGTCACGCTCATCGGCTCGATGCAGCGGCTGGAAACGCCCGACATGGCCGAGCCGGTCTGGCAACGCCTGGGCGAGGCGACGAAAAAATACGCGATGAATCTCCTGAGCGAGCCTGAGAACCTGTGGTTCGAAGGCCTGGAGACGACGATCACACAGATCGAATACATGAACCCCGCGGCAGGGCTGACACATCCGGTGGTGGTTGAGATGGGTTGAAATTCACGCAGTGGATTCTTCGTAACTTTGCCGAGGCTTAAATGCCCGGAGTAGATTTTCGGCATCAGACTCTTCCTTAAAGACCGCAAGTACAAATGGGTCTGAGCCTTCAACAGTTAATGCGAAGGCTGTCGCCACAACTTTTTCTCGATTGATTAAACGGTAAAAGCCGAGCAGCGAATCCAGAGGATCGATCAACACCCATAGTTCACGAAGAAAAGCTTGCCAGCGATTGGTGGATTGAACACGAGTGACAACAGGATCTATTTCCCGTTCGGCCTCATAGGTGACCCGTCGAATAATCAATGTTGACTCAGCCAGATTATGCCAAGTTTGTCGATAGCGGATAACAAAAAAAAGCCTGGAAGAGCAGGCAATCATTTCACCCGGGAACAATTGCAATACACGCGGAGCGTTGTACTCCCTGATTGACACCGACGCCATCCATACTGTTATCACAAGGCAAAATAAGGCTGGAACCCAGTCGAAATAGCCATAAATGCAGTAGTAGGCTATGCCCAGTACGATCGGTGGTACCGCGATGATGCACAGCAAAAAAACTGTTTCATGAAGCCGTTGTTCGTGCAGTTCGATTGAACCCGGCCCTGCTTTCACACGGCATCGGGTCCAGACCTCGCGGCTGCGTACTATATCTTCCATGACGCGCTCCAGACAGGTTGCTCGCACAGGCGCAAACAAGATTTCGATCAACCACCCTGCTCCAGCAGTTTATCCAACTGCGGCGCGCGGATTACAAAGCCTGTCGGACGCAACACTTCTTCATAGATCTTCACCGGCAGCTCGCGGGGCCCGCGCTTGGCCTCGTATTCCACGACGATGCCCCCGCCGCCGAGCGCTTCGAGGATGCGCTTGAACTGCGACAGCGTGAACTGCTGGCCGCCGATCTCCACTTCATCCACGCCCGGCACGGCATCAAAACGCAGCACAGGTCGGCCGGGCACCGACACCCGATCATCCCATCGGCTGTTGCCCTGCCACACCGCCTCCGACGCTTTGCCCTCCTGCAGCCTTGACCGCAGATTGTCCGCCCGCACAGGCTCCCAGAGGTAAGCGTAGTCCGAGTCCACCGCCCCGCTGATCACCAGGCTCAGGTCCGTGCGGTACGCTTCGACCAGCTCGACTACACGCAGCTCGCGGAAGGTCAGCTCGATCGTCACAGGCTTACCCGCTCGGCGAACGAGTAAACGTGCCGAGTCGCCGGCCGTGTACCGGCTGAGCAACGCCGGCAGGTTGTCGGCCGTGACCGCGTCGTCATCGAGCGAAATCAGCGTGTCCCCGACACGCACGCCCGCCTGCTGTGCGTTGCCCCCGGGGATCGCGACGCCCACCTGCGTCGTGGCAACGCCCTCATCATTGACGACGAACTCCAGGTCCAGCGACACACGGCGATCGTTGCCGACCTTCGGCACGGGCTCCAGGCCCACCGACACCGCGCGGATCAGCGCCCGGTACTGCCGGGGCGTCAGCGGCTGGGCGTCCTTCGATAATTCAAGATAACGCCCGCGCAGCTTCGCGTAGTAAGCAGCCAATTCTGTGTCGGCCAGGCCCGGCGGGGTCGAGTTCAACTCATCGACAAACCACGCGGGCACCGGGTGGATACTGATCCGCGTGGGCTGCCAGTCATACGCAACCACCAGGCGCGGCTTGGCGGGCAGACCCGTGAAGCGGTTGGTACCCAGGGCCTGTTCGTACAGACGCCGCTGACGATCAACCTCTTGCTCCATCGTCGTCAGCGCCGCCCGGCGGACCTGTGCTTCTGTCTCGATCCGTTGTCTTTCCTCGTCGATCTTCGCCATGGCCTTGGCAAGTTTCTCAGCCTGCTCCTTCTCGATCGCAGCGATCTCCACATTGAAATCCGATTCGAGCTTCTCGCGCAGCTCCTCCTGCTTGGCCAGTGTCTCCTGCAGCTTGACCGACTCGGTCTCGATCTGTTCACGCGTCTGGGTGACGACGCGCTGATCTAAGTTGACCTGCTCCTGCTTCTGGTTCACGTTCATCGCCAGGAACAGCACGAGCACGAGAAACATCACCAGCGTGCAGAACACCAGGTCGGAGAACGACTCGTAGAAGCTGAACGTCGACTTGCGCTTGGGGAGGTTGAGCATGGGTTTGTCGTGGTTCAGGTATTAGCCACGGATGCACACGGATTGACACGGATGCAAGGCAGGTTTCACCGCAGAGGACGCCGAGATCGCGGAGCATCAATTTGATTCATCCAAAACAAGATTCAGTCCTCCGCGCACTCCGCGTCCTCTGCGGTCAATTGGTTTGAATCCGTGTCCATCCGTGGCAAAACAACTATTCCAGTTCCACCGGCCCGCTCGCGGGCATCGGGGCTTGCTCCGGTCGCTGGCCCACCACCGTGCCGGGGATCGGCACGCCCGGCGGCAGGCCGATGCCTTTTTCGCGCAGCTTCTGCTGGTGTTCTTCGTTGATCCGACCGGCCCGACGCAGGATCGGCAGGATGTAAATCTCCGTCAACTCGGCGATGTGGCTGACGATGTGCTCGACGTTCGCGTCCACGAGATTGGATAACAGCCGAAGACACACGCCGCCGAGCACCGCGCCCATGAGCGTGGTGTTGAAGGCCACGCCCATCCCGCTCAGCGCCGCGTCGACGCCCTGCATGATCGTCGTGTCCCCGCCCGACATGGCCTTGAAGACCTCGCCCAGGCCCCCGGCCGACTGGATCAGACCGATGATCGTGCCCACCAGCCCGAGCGTCACGAGGATCGACGAAGTGAACTCGACAATGCGTGTCTTGGCCAGCAGACGCGCCTGCAGCAGCGTGACGAGGTTGTCCTGTGAGATCGTGCAGTCCCGCCGAAAAATCTCGTGCAGGTTGTCGATGTGATCGCGGAACAGGCTCGGCTCGGAGCTGTTGAGAAACACATAAATGTTGTTGGTCTGTCGCAGTTGGTCGATCTGCTGATCGGTCAGGCGTGACTGCCGATGGATGAAGCGGATGTCAAAAAAATTCTTGACCACCGCAAAGCCAAAGAGCACGAGGATGAGGATCGAGACATAGGTGCCGCGTTGAATCGCGGCCTGCTGCAGGTCGCTTTCGACGGCCGTGACGATGAAGTCGCCGGCGACCAGCGCGACCAGCGCGCCCAGTCCCACGGCATAAAAGCACCACTCGAGCATCGGTCGGCGGGGTTTGCC
>JBGSTE010000371.1:0-3735 GCA_041736655.1 Phycisphaeraceae bacterium
GGGCCGAGGATCCCGCAGTGGTGGGTGTTGACCAAGGCGATCGTCGTGTCGGTCGCGGCCGTCGTGCTGGAAGTCATGCGCCGCGTGATGGCCGATGAAGCGCCGGGCTGGGTCGGCCCGGCGCTGATCGTTGCGATCCTCTCCGCGGCCGGCTTATGGGCTTTCTTTGGCTATCACTTCCTGCGATTGTGGTCGACCGCGCGCAAGGCATCCGCCGAGATGCCCGCAGTCAAGCGCGGCCCGGCGCAGTTGCGGCAGATGCTCGAAACGCTTCGGCCGTCCTACCTCGCCGGCCAGCCGATCCCCGCGCCTGCACGCGGCGGCGAACCGCTGGGCGACACGCGCTATCAGTTGACGCGGCGCTTTGTCTCGGCCACCGGCGACCTGGGGTTTGTGGGCATGATCATCTTCGTCGACCGCATGGACGAGCCGACGCTCATCCACGGCGACGCGAACAAGATGAAGGCGGTCGCCTGGCCGATGTTCGACAACAAGTTCCTCAAGCAGGAGCGTGTGGGCATCAAGCTGCTGTTGCCCTTGGAACTGCGGTATGAGCTGGCGCGCGAGTCGGCGGCGTTCTTTCAGGAAGCCCGGCTGGACAAGCAGAACCTGATCGATCGGCTGACGTGGTCGGGCGCGACGCTGTACGACCTGTGCAACCGCCGGCTGGCTGCTTGCTATGAGGGGACAGGGGAAGCGCCAGGCCTGCGAGCGATGTTCGCCGAGGATGTCAGCCGGGAGATGCTGATCGATGCGCTGGACCAGATGCACCAGCCTCGGGACGCGTTCAAGTTTTTGTACGCGGTGATCCAGGAGCACTGCCGACTGGTCGCGGACGACGAGGGCCAGTACCGCATTGCGAGGCTGACGCTTGAGACGGTCCGCAGAGAGCAGTCGCAGCGCGTTCAGGAGCTGTATCGCGGTCGCGGGCCGGCCTAAACGGTTCTAATATTATTATCGGACTTGGCCTGAAATTGCCCGGATTATAGGCCAAAAGCCGGGCCTGCCGCGCGAACACGCATCAGGCATGTGTAATACTGGACCGCAGTTGACGTATTGTTTCGCATTGGTAAAGATATGAAACGAATTTGCACCCACGATGATCGATGATCCGATACAATCAACACGTTACCCAGTGGCATCCGGATCGCCAATGAGAGTCATTGCGTCCGATGCCAGAACCATAGGACCATCCCCTTCCAAGGAGACCTAGTCTTGAAAAGCAACACCATGAATCGACTGTTCGCCACCGCCACCGTCCTCAGCGCCCTCGCAGCACCGGCCATCGCTCAGGAAGAAGCCGCTGGCATCCACATCCCCGGCGCCTCGGCCAAGGTGACGCTGGACTACGTGAGCAACTACTTCTTCCGCGGCGTCGAACAATCTGACGCTGACGCTGGCGTCGTCCTTCAGCCCGGTGCTTCGTTCACCATCCCGGTTGTTGACAGCGTCACCGCGACCGTCGGCACCTGGGGCTCGATCCACACCGGCGCCGACTCCTCCACCGCGGGCTCCAACCCCCGCAGCTGGTACGAGCAGGACATCTACGCCAGCCTCGACGCCACCATGGGTGACTTCACCGCCGGTGTCGGCCTGACCTACTACACCTACCCCAGCACCACCGCCAACAGGGACATCACCGAGCTGAACCTCAAGGTCGGCTACAACGACTCGGAAATGCTCGGCGAGTTCGCCTTCGCTCCATACGTCATGGTCGCCGTCGAGCTTCAGAACAACCCCGGCACCGATGAAAAGACCTACCTCGAAATCGGCGGTGCATTCACCCTCCCGACCGAAGGTACCTCCATCGAAGCCTGGACCTGGACCGTTCCGGTCACCCTCGGCATGTCCCTGGATGAATATTACGTCGACGCCTCGGGCGCTGACGAACCCTTCGGCTATCTCAAGGTCGGTCTCCTCGGCACCATCTCGATGAGCGAACTCATCGGCACCGACGAGTGGGTCGGCGCTTGGGACCTCACCGCAGGCGTCTTCGTCCTGCTCCTGAACAGCGACGTCCCCGGCCAGGTCGACAACGCCGATGACACCGGCGACAACTTCCAAGTTTACGCTCATGTCGGCCTCAGCCGCTCCTGGTAATTCGCTGAAACGCATCGCTGCCAAGGCTTAGCCTCGGCGACCGATGACCATGCAAATTAAAAGCCCGCACGCCAACGCGTGCGGGTTTTTTTGTTGCCCAGCAAACCAATACCCCCTCGCACACATCTTTGTGCCTGCCGCACCGCTCTTGACGATAAGTGCACAAGATGGCCATTACGCGGTCGATCTACCCATCGCTACAACCTAACGCCCGTGGAGACACCATGTATAGACCCGCTACCGCCGTACTGCTGACCACCCTCGTCGGACTCTTTACCAGCCCGACCGTCACCGCAGACGAACAGCAGGCCCCGGGCCTGCACCTGCCGGGCGTAAGCGCGAAAGTCACGCTCGACTATGTCAGCCAGTATTTCTTCCGCGGCATCGAACAGCTCGACTCGGACACGGGCGTCGTCATCCAGCCCGGCGCCGAGTTCACCCTGCCGGTGGTTGAGAGCGTCACCGCGACGATCGGCACCTGGGGCTCGATCCACACCGACGGCACGGGCCAGCCCGCGCCCGCCGGCCGCAGCAACCCCTCCACCTGGTTCGAGCAGGACCTCTACGCCAGCCTCGATCACACCGTCGGCGACTTCACCGTCGGCGTCGGGCTGACCTACTACACCTTCCCCAGCCGGGCCGTCAACGGCGACATCACCGAGCTGAACCTCAAGCTCGGCTACGACGACTCGGACCTCTTTGGCAAGTTCGCCTTCAACCCCTACGTCGAAGTCGCCATCGAACTGCAGAACAACGCCTTCCCCGATGAGAACAGCTACCTCGAAGTCGGCGGCGCGTTCGAGTTCGACATGGCCGACACCTACGACATCCCGCTGGTCTGGTCGATCCCGATCGTGCTGGGCCTGTCACTCGAAGACTACTACACCGACGCCTCGGGCGCGAACGAGACCTTCGGCTACCTGAGCGTGGGTCTCTTCGCCCACGTCCCCTTGAGCGAGTTGCTGGGCTACGGCCAGTGGATGGGCGCGTGGGACCTGCACGCGGGCGTCACCTTCCTGTTTCTCAACAGCAGCGTCGTCGGCCAGACCGACAACTTCGCCGACTCGAGCGACAACTACCAGGTCTACGCCACCGTCGGTGTCAGCCGGGAGTGGTGATCAGTATTACAGCGCGATCTGATTGAGCGCCTCGATGAGAGCAGACACGTCATCGTCGGTGGTGAACGCGCCGGGGCTGACGCGGACAGCGCCGGCGGGGAAGGTGCCCAATCGCTTGTGGGCATACGGCGCGCAGTGCAGTCCCGGGCGGATGGCGATGTTGAAGCTGTCGTCGAGGATTGAGCCGACGTCCGGCGCGTCGATGTCCTTGACGTTGAAGCTCACGGTGCCCACGCGTGTGGTTGCATCGGTATTGCCAAAGAGCGTGAAGCGGTCGTCGGCGTCAACGAAGTCGATGATGCGCTGCACCAGCGCCTGCTCGTGGGCGAGGGTGTCGGCGATCGATCGCGCGTTGATGAAGTCGATGCCCGCTTCGAGGCCGACGATGCCGACGGTGTTGGGCGTGCCGCCTTCGAGGAAATAAGGAAAGAGTGTCGGCTGCGTAGGCGTGGATGAGTCGCCGCCGGTGCCGCCCTCGCGAAATGCTGCGAGTCCGCAACCGACGCCGCTGGCACGC
>JBGSTE010000389.1:0-6146 GCA_041736655.1 Phycisphaeraceae bacterium
ACTTCGACGCCGACGGCGACGTCGACGACGCAGACTTCGGTATCGCCTTCGCGGCCTTCACCGGCCCCGGCGGCACCGTCATCCCCGAACCCACCAGCCTCGCGCTGCTGGGCCTCGGCGGCCTGATGGTTGCCCGTCGTCGCCGCGCGTAAGCGTTTGTGACTTCGACAATCTATGCATCCTTCGCATCCCCGTACCTCTGGTACGGGGATGCTTTTTTATAGTGCGTTATCATCCGCTATCGGCACGCGAATTCTTGCCGGTCCTTTGCAACGGGCGACCGATCCGCACGTCCTGCTAGATCCAACCGCCAACACACCCGGAGCCCGCAACATGCTCATGTCTCGACTTCGCCTGACTTTCGTGCTGATGTTCCTGGGCCTGATCCTCGGCCTTGGCGTTGAGTCTCAGCCGGCCAAGACGCACAAGGCCGACGGCAAGCTCAAGGTCTTCATCCTCGCCGGCCAGTCCAACATGGAGGGCTTTGGCCAAGTCAAGGGCGGCGTCGGCACGATGCAGCACTATGTCAAGACCAACCCCGCCGACTACGGACACCTTGTCAAGGAAGGCAACCCGGTCGTCCGCAACGATGTCTACCTCGTCAACCTCTCGCACGCGGACAAGCCAAGGTCCGGCTGGCTGACCACCGGCTTTGGCGTCAGCGAAGACCACATCGGGCCCGAGTACGGCTTTGGCTTTGTCGTCGGCGACACCTACGAAGACCCGGTGCTGCTGATCAAGTGCGCCTGGGGCGGACGCTCGCTGTTTCACAACTTCCTGCCGCCCAGCGTAGAGGACTACCCCAAGCCGCAGAAGGATGGCGACAAAGGCTTTCATTATGCCGAGGTCTTGCGGATCACTCAAGAAGTCCTGAGCAACCTCAAGACGTATTACCCCGACTATGACGGCAAAGGCTATGAGATCGTCGGCTTCGGCTGGCACCAGGGCTGGAACGACCGCGTGAACCAGAACGCGGTGGACGTTTACGAGTCGAACATGGCCCACTTCATCCGCGATATCCGCAGGGACCTGGGCATCAAAGCCCTGCCCTTTGTCATCGCCAACACCGGCATGGGCGGCTGGGACATCCCCAAGACCGCGCCGTACAAGGCGAAGGTCGAGAAGCTGATGGAGGCCCAGCTCGCGCTGGCGGATCCCAAGAAGCACCCGGCGTTTGCCGGCACCGTCGCGGGCGTGGAGACCCGCGGCTTTCAGCGGTCGCAGGAAGAGTCGCCTTCGAAGCAGGACTACCACTGGAATCGCAACTGGGAGACGTATTACCTGATCGGCACATCGATGGGCCGGGCGATCGTCGGGCTCGAGTCCAAGTGATCTGCCTGTACCCAATTGCCAGCTGAAGCGACGAGCGGGTGCAGCATGACGCGGCACAGCCGGGTTGCTTCATTGATTGTGTGTGTGCGTGTGTGTGTGAAAGCGGGGACAAAACCTCAGCGTCGTCGGCGACGGCTGGCGGTCAGGAGGCCGGCTGCGGCAAGCAGGGCCATTGAGCTCGGCTCGGGGACGAGCTGGGCCATCGCCTCTCCCATGCCTTGGCCGATGAGGTAGTAGGTTTCGCCGTTCTGATTCCAGTGAAAGCCCTGATTGGCGGGCGAGGCGTTGACATCGCGATAAAAGTCGCGTGTCTCGACGACGCTGACGTTGCCTACGAAGTCGGGGTACTTCGTGGCGTTGGCCATCGCGAGCTGGGCGTTCATGAGCGACAGGGCGCGGGGGTGGGTTTCGGTCCAGCCGCTCATGCCGGTGGTGGCGATGACAAAGGGCAGGTCGGGGGCGTTGAGCGCGTCGCGGATGTCCTCGATGAAGTCGGCCATGTTGCCCTCGTACTCGTTGTTGTGGGTCTGGTTGACGCGGTCGTTACATCCCTGGTGACAGCCGTAGCCGGTGAGTTCGATGCTCTTGCCGGGGAACTGCCCGGCGATGTCGACGAGCGCTTCCTGATACGAGCTGAGGATCAGGTTGTAGTAGGTGCCGACAGTGCCGCCGCGGTCGGCCACGGCGGTCGGCGGCCTGAAGTCCACGGCCAAAGACTTGCCGCCCCAGGCGGTTTTGACGAGGACGACCTGGTCATCGAAGAGGTCGCCGAGGACGTTGCCAAAGCCCAGCTCCGGGCCGAAGCGGTCCGCGTCAACGCCAAAGCCCGGCCCGAGGTCGCCTGTGGCTTTGCTGGTTTCGGTCAGGTGGCGGGACCAGACCCAGACGTCGTTGCGTGTGGCCCAGTTGTTGTTGGCGTCTACGAGGTGGCCGTAGTTGGCCGGGTCGTTGTTGACCTGGTATCGGAGGCTACCGATGCCGCCGCTGACGCTGGCGTTACCGGTTTCCAGTCGCCCGTGGCCCTGCATGTTGGATTGACCGGCCATGAGAAAGACCTTGATCGAATCCGCAGCCTCAGCCGATTGCATGGAACCAGCTGAGACAGCCAGCGAAACGGTCAACACGCTAAACAAACGCATCTAAATGCCCTCCAGAGCGGGGTTAATGTCCAATAAAACCCTGATCCAACCCTCAAAAGCGAAGGCTGTAACTACAAAGGGTAATATCGGTATCTCGTTCGGGCAAGGGTAAATCTTGAGAATGTGGACTTATTTTGCGGCCGAATCGACCCTCACCCACGGGGTCACGGCTGCGACGGTCTTTTCTCCGATCATGTGGACGCGTTGGAGGTCGTGGACATCGCGGAAGGGGCCGTTGGCCTGGCGGTCGTCGATGATCCGCTGGGCGATACCCGGGCCGATGCCCGGCAGCAGGCTCAGCGTGTCGGCGTCGGCGACGTTCGGATCGATGCGGAAGGTGATCGGGTCGCTGGCGGTAATCTCGCTAAGCGAAGTCGGCTGGCACAGGGCACCGAGGGCAACAACCAGCAGCAGGACCGATGCCAGGGCGATCGTCGCGGATGCTGCGGAGCGCGGGGTCATTGGTCTTTGCCTTTGCCGGCGTCGGTCACCGTGCCGGGTGCGTTGGCCGGGCTCTTGCCGTTCTGCTGGCTTTCGATGGTTCGCAGGCCCTGCCTGAATCCGACCAGCCTGCGGAAGGATTCCTTGAGGCGGATCTCTTCATCGAGTAGCCCCGACAAAGGCAACTCGATGTTCGGATAGTCGATGAGGTCCTGCCAGGCGATGGCTTCGACGTAGGGCTTACTGATGGCGATCTGGAAGACCGCTTCGAGCCAGCGGCTCTGCACCGGTTCGGACCACGGCCGACGCCAGAACCCGCTCTGAGGGTCGACCGGCTCGTCAATGTCCGGCCGGGCAATCATCATCTCCGTCACCGGCTGGCTGGGCGTAGACACCGTCAGGTACAGGGGTTTTCCGCTGTGGGCAAAGTGATCCAGCAGCGCGCTGATCTGCATCAGGTCGCGGGTGTGCTGGCCTTCGACGGCCTGGCCCATCGTCAGGCGCAGGCCGTAGGCGTCGAACGCGATGGCGGATTGGATAATCAGGTCGGCATACATCAGCGGCGGGATGGATCGCTGGTTGTGCGCGTAGTACTCGCCAAAGGGCTGGCGGAGCTCGATCATCACTTTGCCCGCGGGATGGATCTTTTTGACGAGCATGGTGCACATGCGCGTGAGGTCCATCAACTGCTCGAAAGTGAAGGTGAAGTGGCTGTTGACGTGCAGGCCCGAAATGATGTTCCACATCTGCACGACATTCTTGTACCGGCTGACGACGCGCTCGACTTGCTCGTAAATCAGGTCGCGGACCGTATCGTAGTCGTGTTCCCAGATATAAAGCCAGTCCGGCAGACACGCGGGCTCAAAGGAAATCACCGGCCCGGCGATGACGGGCATACGGGACTTGCCGGCCCACTGGGCCCATTGGTCCATGCGGTCCCAGACGTAGCCGTTTTCTTCTGGCGCAACAACTTTCCACGGCACGGGCAACTGCACGAAGTCGAAGTGGTTGCGCAGCCCGGTCTTGAGCCGGTCGTCGTTGTGCTCGATGGTGATGCCGCAGCCGATGGGCGCCTTGGGCAGAGCGCCGGCACTCTTACGCTTATTCAGCAACAATTCGGCGTGAGCGAGCGCGAGTTCTTCGCTGCCATCAATAGCGGCGACAAGCGACTGCTGGGCGATGCGTGCGGACTCGGCCGGGCTGTCGTGCTGCAGACACAGCGCCTTGATGAACAGCTCGCGGGCAACGTTGGATCGGCGGGTGACTGGGTGGTCGTCTTCGAGTTCGAACATGCCCCACTCTTCGAGCTTGGTGTACAGGAGCATCAGCCGATGCCGGGCCAGTTCGAGGTTGAGGATATAGGGTTTGTCGGCCTCGGGCAGGAGGCAGGTCTGTACGGTCAGTTCGCCGATGTCGCCAGCCTGGTGCTGGAGGCAGAAGGCCGCTGCACCGGTTTCGCGTTTTTCGGCGACGATCACGCCGCCCTCGAAGTGGATATCCGCCCGGATCGCGTTGCCGTCGGCACCGATCAGGTAGGCGTTTCGGATCGGCCAGTGTTTGGCGGGCCAATCACCATCAAAAACCAGATACTTGAGCATGGGGGCTAGGGGTCGGTTGTGGACGACACTGACAGGCGTTTGCGGAGTTTAAGGGTTTCTTGGGTAAGGCGTTGGGCGTAGGGTTTGGGACATAGGGCGGAACCTCTAGTCAATAGCCCGCAACCAACGGCTGGGAGGTCAAAGTGGGAGATGATCCGTCGCGAAGCCCTTGGCTGCGGGCTATTGGGACTTGGTCTTGACTTGAACCTACGCCCCACACCCCATGCCCTACGGCCTACTACCTAAAACAAGTCAAGTAACCGGTTTAGAAACCTTGACGCTGAGGCTGCGCCCAAGTAGATTGCACATTCATAACCTACTGCCCGCCCTGCTGGAGTTGCCCGATGAGACTGTCGCTGCGTTCACTGCTGGCCCCTTCGCTGGCCCTGTCACTGTCCCTGAGCGCCCCGCTCACCCACGCTCAAGCCGACGAGAACGTCCGCAACTGGCAGATGTTTGCCCACTTTGTCAACGTGGCTCAGCCTGAACAGGCCAAGCCGTTTGCCGACAAACTGCTGGCGATGACCAACGCCGACTTCCTGGCCGCCATCGAGGCCGACCGCCTGCACAAGTTCGACGAGATCGCCAAGTGGGCCATTACCGACGCGCTGCGACCGACGTGGGAGAAGATCGAAGACAAGCACCAGCAGGCGCTGACCGAACGCTCGCGCGATGTCCAGCAGATCAAGGCCGACATCCAGGCCCTGGGCACCAACCGCACCGCCGAGTACCTGGCCATCCAGCGGCTCAAGCAGACCGGCCAGTTCGCCGCGCCCTACTACGTCGCCACCCTGCAAGACGCCAGCCAGAGCAAGCTCCACCCCCGCGTGATCAACGCGATGATCGAAGTGGGCAACGAACTGGTGTACCCACTGTCCGTCGCCCTGCCGAACCTCGACGCCCCGACGCAGGTCAACATCGCCC
This sequence comes from Phycisphaeraceae bacterium, assembly GCA_041736655.1. Classification (GTDB taxonomy): domain Bacteria; phylum Planctomycetota; class Phycisphaerae; order Phycisphaerales; family Phycisphaeraceae; genus JAHQVV01. The sequence goes on from JBGSTE010000389.1 coordinate 5,435, forward strand.
GCGTGCTCGGTGACATCGGCTACCCCGAGGCCCTGCCCTACCTCAAGCTCACCGCTGAAGGTCAGGTCGACGCGAACGTCAAGCGCGCCTGCGAGGCCGCGTTCAAACAGATCGCTGACAGTGCCGGCGTCGACGCCAGCGGCAGCACCGCCGAGCTCTTCGTCAAGATCGGCCAGGCCAAGTACAAGGTCGGCACACGCAACGGCGAACTCCTGGGCATGGACCTGGGCAATAAGACCGGCATCGTCTGGCGCTTTACCGACGGAGCCGGGCTGATCTCGATCCCCGTTGCCGAGCGCGTTTACGCCGACTCGCTGGCGATGCAGAACGCCACAGCCGCGCTCGCCCTGGATGCCGAAATGGCCGACGCCCTGACGCTGCACCTGACGGCCAACCTGCGTCGCGAGAACCGCCTGGCCGGTGAAGCCGACCCGGGCTACCAGTTGTCCAACCCCGCGACGTTCTACCTCTTGATCGCTGGTGCTTCGCAGCACAAGTCGGTGCTCAGCCAGGGCCTGGCCGACGCGGACCCGGCGCTGGCGCTGGACGGTATCGAGGCCATGGCCAAGACCGTGGGCAACAACGTGCTCCTGGGCAGCGAAGACGCCAAGGCCCCGGTGCTTGATGCGCTCTACTTCGAAGACCGCCGCGTCCGCTACACCGCCGCGATCACCCTCGCCAGCGCCGCGCCGACGACCAAGTTCCCCGGCTC
>JBGSTE010000391.1:0-5219 GCA_041736655.1 Phycisphaeraceae bacterium
GTCCCGGCTGCCGCCGGCGCCGAGCGACGAGCCGTCGTACTGCCCGGTGGCGACGTTCAGGTCCATGCGGGCCGAGAGGTCGATGATGCGGACCGCCATGACGTATCGCGTCGTGCCGATCTGTCGCAGGGGCGCCCACTCCCACCGGCTGTCGCCGATGCCGTCGCCGTCGGAGTCCACCAGCGAGCCGTTGACGTCGGTGGGGTTGGGGATCAACAGGTTCGAGTCGCTGCTCAGGGCGTTGACGTTGCTCGTGACCGGCCGCTCATCGGGCTGTTGCCGGGTCGAGAGGTCCCGGCTGCCGCCGGCGCCGTAGAGGTAGATGCCGGTGAGGCTGGTGATCTTCCGCCACACGCCGTTGGTGCTGTTGGCGCCGATGTTGATGGAGTTAGCCGCGGTCGTGCCACGGAAGTCCGGCGCAGAAGCGGCCAGCCAGGTGTCGTCAAACGCTCCGCCGAGCACATCGACCAGCGTGCCGTCGATGCGTTCAGCACGTCGGCCAAACGCGCCGGGGGTCAGCGCGCCGTTGGGCCCGGGGTTGGTGTAGGGCAAGTCCCACGCCTCGTCGCCCGCGCCGTTGGTGGCGTTGTACTGGACGTTGAACATCTTGCCGTTGTTGTCAAGGAGGTCGCTGGTGGCCTGGTTGAGGATCTCGTCGACAACCGACTCGATGACGATGTCGATATTTGACACCGGCCGGGGGATGCGCTCAAAGCGGGTGACCTGCAACAGTGTCGCCGCGAGGATCGCCATGAGCACGATCGAGACGAGCACGAGCACGATGGCCGAGCCGCGCCGGTCCGATCGCCCGCCGAGGAAGTGCCGCACGCTGCGCCGGGTCGGGTTGAACAAAGGGGCTGTATTCATAACGGTTTCTCGCTGAGCCCGGACGCAAGCCGGGCGGATATCACCACGCTGACTGCGACGCGGCGGACCCCTCCGGTCGCCGAATCGGCCCACACACACACACGCACACCGACACGCACAAGGTCTTAAGGCAGGGGCTCTGGCCGAGGCACCTTGATGATGTGCTCGAACCATCGGCCGGCGATCTGGTCTTCGCCCGCTTCGTCGACCTGTCCGTCGCCGTTGTTGTCAAGGCCATCGCTCAGCGCACCGGGGTCGTTACTCGTCAGCCGGCCGCGGTTGCCGTGGATGCGGTAGCGGATGCGGATCAGGTAAGGCCAGCAGGAGCTGGGGCTGGCGCGAACGTTGGGGTTGTGTCGGCGGTCGTCATCGAGCCGGAAGACCATCACTCTCGTTGCGACCCCCCCATTTGCAACGACCCCCATATCGGGCTGAAACTTCGGGTCGCTGGGCCGCTGCCAGACAAGCGTGTTGAACTTCATCGGGTCGTACCAGTAGATATCGCCCACATCCTGTGGCGTGCCGCCGGCCTGGCCGTCGGCGCGGACCACGTCGATCCGTCCGTTGCCGTTGACATCGGCCGCGAACTCGACGATGAAGTCGCTGACGTTACTGGCGAAGATCGGATGGCTCTGCGCTACCGCCCAGGCCTCGTAGCTGGTCTGCGTCGGGCTGGGGTTGACGCGAAGCGGGGCATTGACTCGCCAGAACGCAGTATTGAGCGCGGCATCCCTCAGTTCATCGGGCGTCTGATTCAGGTCGTCGGTCAGTTGAAAGCTCAGGGCCGAGGGGTCCGTCTGCGAGTAGTAGGACTGCCGCGTCACGTCGGTCAGGCCGGAGAAGGCCCGCTTGGTGCCCGAGTAGCCGGTGCGCTGCACGGGGCTGCTGTAGTACGCGTTATCCGCATGGGTGTACTTCATCGGGTCGTCATCGATGGTCGCGACCGTACGCGTGGGATTATTCAGTTCAACCGCGTCGGTCGGGTTAAACAGCATGGCATGTCGGCCAAGGATCCAGTCGATGCCGATGCGGTCAAAGCCCGCGTCCGCGCCGCCGAGTTGGAAGTTGGCGGCGTTTCCGGGGACCGAGCCGTCGTTGTTGGTCCGCTGTGGGTGGCCGTACCACACCTTGGCGTAGCCGCCTGATTCACCGATGAGGTTTGAGCGGTAGGAGTCCGGGCCCTCGGGGGTCATGCTGCGCAGGCCGCCGGCATCGCGGATGAAGACGATCTGGTCCGAGCGGATGGAGGTCACGGTCACTTCCGTAAGGTTCCGCGGGTTGATCATCGTGACGTTGGGGACCCGCCGACTGACAATCGCCAGGTAGCCAAAGCCGCCGGCCTGTCCGGGCCCGAGCATCGCCGCCGCGTCGTCTTCGATCTGTTCGCCGATGCTGCGGCCGCTGGCGATGGCCTTACTCTGCTGGACGCTGCTGGTGATGGCAACCGAGGTGGTCTGGAACAGTTCCTGGATGAGGAACAGCATCAGGCCCAGGATCGCTACCGCCACCATCAGTTCGACGAGCGTGAAGGCCGCGTGTTGTCGTGGTCGCTTGTTCATATCAGTCTCTCCGGCTGAGCGTGGCCGGTGTGGGGTTCTGAGCGGGGTGGTTTACTTCTTCACGGCCTTGTCGAGCTTGACGGTGATGATGCGCTGGGTCGGGCTCTGTGTCCCGCCGTAGGGCGGGGCGTACCAGAGGGTGTTGGGTTTGTCTGGTGAGAGCAGGATGCGACCGAGGATGGTGATGTTCGCGCCGTTGACATTGGCGATGGTGTAGTCCGTGCCGTTGTTGTCCATGACCTTGTCGCCGCCCTGCAGGCCGTGGGTGGCGCTGGCCAGGGCGAAGGTGGTCTGGTTGGTGACCGAGCAGCCGATGGAAACGACCTTGGGGATGAAGGCCGGGTCGTTGGGGTTCGCGCCTACGCCGGTGGGGTAGTTCGCTCGGCCATCGGGCTCCAGCAGGAAAACCCGCATGACCCAGTTGGGGTTGTCCGGGTCGCCGATGTTCTGAACGAAGGGAACCCAAAAGAGGTCACGGTCCGCGACGTTGGGCGTGGCCGAGGGATAGCTGCGGTCGCTGAAGGTGAACTTCTGTGTCAGGAGCGTTGCCTGCATGGCACTGAGGGGCACCGCTTGGGTCTTACTTTTTCCAGCCAGGCTGTGATAAGGCCCCAGGTCGCCGGTGCCGATGAGCCCGCTGGTGGGTGCGGTGTAGGAGAGGGTCTTGGCCTCGACGATGGCCTTGGCGTTCTGGGCGGCGTGTTCGCCGATGACTTCCGCGGCGGTCTGGCGTTGCAGCAGCGCGGCCACGGGGAAGAGCGAGGCCACCGCGATCATGCCGATGGCAAAGAGCCCCAGCGAAATGAGGATCTCCACCAGCGTGAAGCCGGCGGCGCGGGGTCGAACAGCGGGTTGAGTCTCAAGGTGCATCATCGCCTTACTCCTGTTCATCGCGCAGCGCCACACCGGTGTGCGGGCTGAAGAACACCGTCTTGCCGTTGGTTTGCAGCCATTGACCGGCAGCGCTGCTGAGCGCCACGCTCCCGCCGCCGGCAAAGTTAAAGCCCGCCTGCTTGAAATCGTCCGCGTCATAAATCACCACGCCCGCCACGCACTCGATGGCCTCAAAGGGCAGCGCGCGGATCGGACGCAGGGGGTCCATGACATCTTCGTTGTTGGCGTTGCTCTGGCCGTCCCAGTCTTCGGGGTTGTAGCTGTTAGGCCGGGTGGAACTCAGATCAAAACGGAAGTCGCTCTTGCTGCCCTTGGCGGCGTAGCCGTCGTAGTAGATCCGCCCGTTGATGTCGCCGAAGCTCATCTGCCCGTTCTCGTTAAAGGCAATGGCAAAGGGCGGGGCGAGGTATACGACATCGTTCGCGCCGTTGCCGGTGCGGAGGATGCCCGCGACGCCCACGCCGCTGGGGATATTGATGTAGTCCACGCCGTCGCGGTCGATGTAGCCGTTAGGCCCCACCGGCGAGGACGGGCTGTACCAGTCCTCAAGGTAGCGGTTGCCATTGGCGCCCCCGGCCGGGGTCCGCGCATTGCGGAAGTTGGTCACGATGCGGATCTCGCCCGTCGGGCAGTAGATCGCCGCGCTGCCGCTGTACTTTTCGCCCTGCACCGCGTCGGTCGTATCCTCATCCCACCGGCTTGGGCCCACCCACTGCCGGGCCACGTCCGCCGACATCCCGATCGTGTTCAGGCCCGCCTCGATCCGGCTGCCGTTCTGCATCGCCGAGATCACCGGGAACGTGATCGCAATCAACAGCACCATGATCGAAATCACCACCAGCAGCTCCGTGAGCGTAAAGCCCCTGGCCCTGGGCCCCGCTGCCCGGCTGTCACTGCGCGTGTTCTCTTGGATCCAGCCCATCGTCACAGCACCTTATTTGTAAGAGGGGTTCTCGATCGTCGTGATGTCGTCCTCGGTCCCGAACTTCTTGTCAGGACCAGCCGAGACAAAAAACGGCGAAGGGGACAACGGCAGCTTGTCGTTGGTCACCAGAACGTTCGTCTGGTCCTTGTCCCCCGCAAGACTGCCCACGCCGTCGTTGGAGGCCCGGTAAAGAATCAGGCTGCCCCACACGTCCTTGAGGCTGTCGTCCGCTTGCAGCGCCTGCCGGGTCCTGTTCTCGCCCGACTGCACCGCCGCGAGCATCTGAAGCTCAACATTCTTGTTCTGCCGACAGGCGTAGACGAATCGCTTAGACGAGGTCCAGCCGGTTGCACCGGTGACCTGGTTCCATTTGATGGGGAAGTTGCCGGCGTGGTTGATGTCCCCCTGCTGACGCGCGGCCTTGAACTCATCGTTCGCGCCGACCAGGCCCTGCAACATCGACCGCGTCTGGGTGATCTTGCCCTGGGTGATGAACTTGCCGCCAGCGACAAAACCGATGCCCAGGAGCAGGATGATGATCGAGACGCTGACCAGGATCTCGATGAGCGTGAACCCGCCGGACGCCCGGCGTGATCGGCTCTGGCAAGCACCAAACGAATGGACACCTGGTTTTTGGCTTACCTTGCGGTTGCCTTGCATCGTGTTGGGGATCGCTGTTTGCATAGGCGGTAGGGGGGATGAGGCCCGGCCGGGCCGACTGGAAGGATCGCGGGGCAACGCCACACGCGGTAGTCCAGCCGATTCACGACCAGACTGATCTATTATGATCCTAACCAATCATCGCCGCAATTGCTAGCCCTAAATTAAAAAAACTTATCTTATTCTGCTTAACCGGCCTAACTCTGACCGGTGTTCACATAGGCCGCCTGGCCCCGAAGCAGCGTCGCACGCACCCAGCGGTCGTCCCAACCAAACAGCAGCGCCGACAGCCGGTCCACCGCCGAGCCCGGCTG